>JAUSEV010000032.1 GCA_030649995.1 Candidatus Uhrbacteria bacterium | reverse complement strand
GCAAACGAGGGAACAAATGAAGAAAAACTTCATTTGTTCAAAAAAGTCGGTTCGAACTTTCAAATTAAGGATCGAACCGTACTTTTTGAGCCACGCGGAGCGTGGCGAATCCTTTCAGAATCAGGATTTTTTGGGGGGAATGCAGAACAGACGGCACTTCGTGCCGACCATATTTTTGGCGGAAATTTGAATTCCGACTTTTGGCGGAGAGGGGGGGATTCGAACCCCCGATACCTTGCGGTATGCTTGCTTTCCAAGCAAGTGCACTAGGCCACTATGCGACCTCTCCGTGCTTGTTCATCTTTAATTCTGCGTGGGTGATCATATCGGAAAGAAGGGGCTGTGACAAGCGTTCTGAACCGTTTATAATAAAAGCATGAAATACGTTAAACATCCCCCTGATAAGGGGGAAAGAGGGGGTTTCGGTCGAGCCACTCACCGTCTTTATATCCCATACGATCCGCGTTTGGTAGAGAAAGCTCGTAAAAATCGTCGTTGTCCAACAGAAGCTGAAAAAAAGATGTGGTATCAAGTTTTATCACGAAAGCAATTTCTTCCCTATAAATTTCTTCGGCAAAAGCCTCTTGATCGTTTTATTGTTGATTTTTATTGCTCGGAGCTTTTGTTGGTGATCGAAATTGATGGTGATTCTCATGCATCTCAAATCGAGTATGATCAAACACGCACGGATCGATTGGGGGAATTCGATATTCGTGTGATTCGTTATGAAAACCAAGACGTTCTGCAACGTCTTGAATCGGTGGCAGAAGATTTGATGGAACAGGTATGTATGAGAAAAAAGGAACTGGCGGGGAAACCCCTCGATCGGAAACCCCCTCATTCCCCCTTGTCAGGGGGATGTCAGAAGCTCCCTCCCTGATAAGGTAGGGCTGGGGTGGGTTTTCGGTCGACTCTCGACAGACCTCAATCCTTCCTCTATCATCCAGTGAGCCCGACTGGCGGGGCGTTTTGTCGTTTTTATTCCTCTCCTTACGAAGGAGAGGTTAGGTGAGGTTCGGTCTATGCAAGAAAAAATCATTATCAAAGGCGCGCGGGAACACAATCTCAAAAATATTGATCTTGAGTTGCCGCGCAACAAGATGATCGTGTTCACGGGCTTGTCCGGTTCAGGCAAGTCGAGTTTGGCGTTTGATACGATTTTCGCCGAGGGTCAACGACGCTATGTGGAATCGCTTTCGGCGTACGCGCGGCAATTTCTTGGGCAAATGGACAAGCCGGACGTAGATGAAATCGAAGGACTTTCGCCCGCCATCTCGATTGATCAAAAAGCGCATTCGGCCAACCCACGTTCGACCGTCGCGACGATTACCGAAATTTATGATTATTTACGCGTACTGTACGCGCGCGTGGGCCATCCGCATTGTCCCATTTGTCAAAAGCCTATTCGTAAGATGACGGTGGATGAGATGGTGGATTTGGTTTTGAAAAAAACGGATGAATCGCATAGGACGAGCCGCGTGGATGTTCGAGGTTCTGTAGGGGCGAACCCATGCGTTCGCCCTCGGCCGGTCGAAGGGCAGACGCATGGGTCTGCCCCTACCAGATCATCAAACGAAATTCTCATTCTCGCTCCGGTCGTTCGTGGTCGAAAAGGGGAGTATCACCAACTGCTGCAGGATTTTTATGAAGGTGGATTTTTGGAGGCGCGGATCGATGGAAAGTTTTACAAATTGAATGAACGCGTACCTTTAAGTCGCTATGGTCAACACACGATTGAGCTTGTGGTGGATAGCGTACCGCTCGGTTGGCCCATCGAAGGCAATAAATCATTGCGATCGCGACTCAATGAAGCGTTGGAAATGGCGCTTGATCGCGCGTCCGACACGGTACTGGCGATTTTGGACGATGGAAGCGAGCATTTAATGTCCGCGCGATTTTCCTGTCCGGATGACGGGTTTGCTTTTCCAGAAATCGAGCCGCGTCTCTTTTCATTCAATTCTCCTTACGGTGCCTGTGAATCGTGTCACGGTTTGGGCACCAAGTTTTTATTTTCCGAAGATCCCTGCGATGCGTGTCACGGCAATCGCTTACGCACGGAAGCGCTGCATGTTCTCGTTGGAAAAAAGAGCATCGTCGAATTTACCGCCATGCCGATCAACGAAGCCGCGGATTTTTTTCTTGGATTGACGTTGAGCAAAAATGAAACCACAATCGCGGAGCCGATTTTAAAAGAGATCATCAATCGTTTGTCATTCATGCTTGATGTCGGTTTGGAATATCTGACGCTCAATCGCATCGCCGGTTCTTTGTCCGGCGGTGAGGCGCAGCGTATTCGTCTCGCGTCTCAAATCGGTTCGCGTCTTGTTGGCACGCTCTACATTCTTGATGAGCCTACGATTGGTTTGCATCAACGGGATAATGCGCGGTTGATTCAGACATTGCAAAAGTTACGCGATCTCGGCAATACGATCATCGTGGTTGAGCATGATGAGGAAACGATCGCGGCATCCGATTACCTTGTTGATATCGGTCCCGGAGCCGGCAAGCATGGTGGACAAATCGTGGCGGCCGGTGATATGCCGAAAGTTTTACAAGATAAAAAAAGTCTCACATGCGAGTATCTCCGCGGCGACAAGGTCATTCCCTATCCGGCAAAGAGACGTCCGGTGACGCGGGTTGAATGGTTGACAGTGAAAGGTGCTACGGAAAACAATCTAAAAAATCTTACGGCAAAAATTCCTCTGCGACGATTTACGTGCGTCACCGGCGTGTCCGGTTCGGGTAAGTCCACATTGCTCATTGACGTTCTCTATCGAGAGCTGGCTCGGCGATTGAACGGATCCACCGTTAAATCCGGCGCGCACAAATCGATTGAAGGCGCGGATTGGTTGGATAAAATTGTGGATGTTGACCAATCGCCCATTGGTCGCACTCCCAGATCAAATCCGGCGACGTACACCGGTATCTGGGATCATGTGCGTGAGATTTTTTCTTTGACGGCCGAGGCGCGCGTGCGTGGCTATAAAGTCGGACGCTTTTCTTTTAACGTATCCGGCGGAAGATGTGAGCATTGTGAGGGTCATGGACAATTGGCGATTGAAATGCATTTTTTGCCGACCGTGTATGTGCCGTGCGATGTGTGCAAGGGCAAGCGGTTTAACCGTGAAACCATGGAAGTCAAATATCGCAGCAAAAATATCGCTGAAGTTTTAACGATGACGATTGAAGAGGCGGCAAAATTTTTTCGCGACATTCCGTCCATTTATGACAAGTTAAAAATTTTGGAAGAAGTCGGACTTGGATATTTGCAGCTGGGCCAATCAGCCACCACGCTTTCCGGCGGCGAGGCGCAACGCGTCAAATTAGCGACTGAACTGTCAAGGCGCGACACGGGCAAAACGTTCTATCTTTTGGACGAGCCGACCACGGGTTTACATTTTGATGATATTCGTAAATTGATGGAAGTGCTCCATCGCCTTGTCAATCGCGGCAACACGGTCGTCGTCATCGAACACAATTTGGATGTGATAAAAAACGCGGATTGGATCATCGATCTCGGTCCCGAAGGAGGGGATCGCGGCGGTCGCATTATCGCGCAAGGAACGCCGGAAGATGTGGGGAAGAATGAAAAGAGTTACACGGGGAAGTATTTAAAGAGGGTGCTGGGGAGAAAATAACTTTGTTATGAAACCAATGGCGAATTTTTTATCTGTCATTCTGAACGAAATTCGATGGAGTGAAGAATCTTCGAATCCGGTCGGCCGAAGATCCTTCGTTTCGTCTGACTTCACTCAGGATGACAAAGGGTTTATCGTTTAGTCACGTCAATAAGATGAACTCATTATGCATCGTGGACATATCTATTCCGTTCACATCATGACCAATCTGTTAGATACCGTTTTGTATACTGGCGTGACAGGTCATCTCGCGGAAAGAGTGCAACAACACAAAGAAAAACAGGTTTCGGGTTTTACGGCGAGATACAATCTCAATAAGCTCGTCTATCATGAGGAGACATCGGACATCGGAGCAGCTATCAGCCGAGAGAAGCAGATTAAAGGTTGGACAAGAGTGAAAAAAAATAAGTTGATTGAATCGGTGAATCCAGAATGGAAAGATTTATCTTTCGAGCTTTGAATTGAAGGATTTTTGTTTCAAAAATTTTGTCATTCTGAACGGAGTTGGACGAAGTGAAGAATCTTCGAATCCGGTCGGCCGAAGATCCTTCGTTTCGTCTGACTTCACTCAGGATGACAGAATGCTAACTGTAAAACATGATCCCTCCCTCCATCAAACTCAAGAATCAAACATTGCCCGATTCCCCCGGTGTGTATTTGATGAAGAATGAAAAAGGAAAGGTGATTTATGTGGGCAAGGCGACTTCGATTAAGAGGCGCGTGACATCGTACTTTACTCACCCGCATGACGCGCGTATTCAAGAAATGGTGTCGCAGATTCGCGTGATCGATTACATCGAGACGCGCTCGGTCATCGAAGCTTTGATCGTCGAAGCGAATCTCATTAAACATTATTGGCCGCCGTTTAACGTGTTGCAAAAAGACAATAAAAGTTTTTTGTATCTCGTGATCACCAAAGAAGATTTTCCAAAACCATTATTGATTCGTGGGACGGATTTGGAAGAGGGGAGCATCAGGCAATACAAAGCGGTTTTTGGTCCGTACACATCAGCCGTCTCGTTGCGTGCTGCGCTTGATCTTATTCGAAAAATTTTTCCTTGGTCAACTTGCTCGTCCGGGCAAAAAAGACCATGCTTTTACGTTCACCTAAAACAATGCCCGGGTGTTTGTATCAACGCCATTGATAAACAGTCCTATGCCAAAACCATTCGCGATCTGATAAAGTTTTTTCAAGGAAAAAAAGACGGACTGCTCCGTCAATATCGGCGCGAGATGAACCGAGCGGCCAAAGATCATCGTTTTGAGCAAGCGGCGCATTTGCGCAACAAAATTTTTGCGCTCGAACACATTCAAGATGTGGCAATTCTCAAACGTGAGAATGATCCTCATAACGTATTACCTTCTGTAAATCTCTTCGGCCGTATCGAAGGCTACGACATCTCACACATCTCCGGCACCTCATCCGTCGCTTCCATGGTGGTGTTTGAGAATGGCGCGCCGGCTAAAACTGAATATCGCAAATTTCGCATCAAGAGCGTAGTCGGATCAAACGATGTCGCGTCCATTCGCGAAGTGATCATTCGTCGTTTTAAACATATGTGGCGGCGACCTGATTTGATTTTGATTGACGGCGGCTTGCCGCAAGTGCACGCGGTCGAAGCGGCACTTTCGTCCTCCATTCCAGTCATCGGTCTTGCAAAAGGCGAAAAGCGAAAGCGTAACGATCTTGTATGTTCGAGGGAAAATCGCGAACTCTGTCACGCTTGCGAACCATATAAAGATATTTTGATCCGCGTACGTGACGAAGCGCATCGCTTTGCTCTTGTGTATCATCGTAAGTTACGCGGAAAAGGGATGCTCGCAAATGGTGTCAGGTCCCGATTAAAAATCGGGACCTGACACCATTATCACCGTTATTGAAAAAGTGGGAAAAGTGATTATCCACATGCGAACAGAAAAAGAACGATTATTTCTCTCTGATGAGAGAAATTTTTTGATTTTTCTAGTCTTTGACCGATGTAGAATGGTGGCATAAAATGGAAGCTAGTGGCAAAGAGTGGGAAATGCTTTGGCGCGCCTCCTACGTCAAATAAACTCTCTTTATCACCAAACCCTCCCATGTTTATCGGGGAATATCATCACACGCTGGATAACAAGGGTCGGTTGGCCATTCCGATCAAATTTCGCGTGTCTTTATCAGAGGGAGCGGTCGTGACGCGCGGATTGGATCGTAGTCTGTTCCTTTACACCAAGAAAGAATGGGAGACGCTGGCGGTCAAGCTCGCCAATCTGCCAATGTCACAGGCAGACACGCGCGCCTTTGCTCGCTTGATGCTGGCCGGGGCCATGGAAGTCGAGATTGATACATCCGGTCGCATCAACATTCCGGAATATCTGCGAACCTATGCCGGGTTGAGTAAGAATGCCGTGGTTGCCGGTCTCTACAATCGTCTCGAGATTTGGGATGCGGCGACATGGAAGATGTATGCGCAGCAAACCGAAGCGCAGGGCAACAACATTGCAGAACGATTGGGGGGATTGGGGGTTTGAACCATAGACATTAGACATTAGTCATTAGACATTCGGCCGACTAATTACTAATTACTAATGACTAATGTCTAATGACTGATTATGCCCTCCCTCCACCAAGCGGTTCTCGTTGAGGAGACCATGCATGTCCTTAACGTGAAATCCGGTGGGCGATATCTGGATGCCACTTTGGGAGGAGGAACGCATAGCGAAGAACTTCTGCGCCGTTGCGCTCCTGACGGCAGAGTGTGGTCGCTCGATGTTGATCGGGAGGCGCTCAAACGCGCCGGTGATCGTTTTGCCTCGTTTGGTAACCGTTGGCAGGGGTTGGAGGAAAATTTTCGTCATCTGGGGCGCGTCGCCGACGAGCATCATCTCCCGCCGCTTGATGGAATTCTGTTTGATCTCGGATTTTCGTCAGATGCATTAGCGGATCGCGCCAAAGGTTTGTCCTTTTTGGAAGATGGACCGTTGGATATGCGTTTTGGTCCAAAAGCCAATGAGGATGGACTGACCGCCGCCGACATCATCAACGCTTGGAGCGAACAAGATTTGGAAAAGATGATGCGAAATTATGGAGAGGAAAGATTCGCTCGTCGCATTGCCGCAGGTATTGTCAAAGCGCGTAACGTCACGCGCATCATCGGGACATTTGATCTTGTGACGGTCATCCGATCATCGGTTCCCGCGTCGTACGAGCGCGGACGCATTCATCCGGCTACGCGCACCTTTCAAGCCTTGCGCATCGCCGTCAACGATGAACTCGAAGCGCTCAAAGAGGCGATTGAGGGTTCACGTTACATTCTCGCGAACGGCGGGCGATTAGCCGTTATCTCCTTTCACTCTTTGGAAGACCGCATCGTCAAACACACGTTTCGATCCATGCCGGAATTTCAGGTGTTGACAAAAAAGCCCCTGTGTCCCGCTCCAGCCGAAATAAAAATAAATCCCCGCGCCAGAAGCGCCAAACTCCGCGCCATTCAGAAGCGATAATCCATTCTCCATTCTCCATTCTCCATTCTCCATTCTCCATTCTATATTCTATATTCTCTATTCCTATGACTCGAACCTTTGCTCTCACCATGAGTCGACCGCACGAAACATTACACTTGCCGATGCCCGTTGGGCGTAAGTTGAGTGAGGCCGGAAAAACCGCTTGGTCGATTTTGATCCTCGGAGCGACTCTTGGGTGTTTTGGCGTGTATATTTTTCAGGTCAACGCGGCGGCTTCGCGAGGATTTCATCTGCGTGTTTTGGAAAAACGTCTCGAGGCGTTGCAAGAACATGTGTCCATGTTGGAAAATCAAGCGGCTCAAGCGCAAACCCTGCGTTCATTGGAAGGAAAGGTAAAAGCGTTGGGATATGTGCCGGTCGATCACATGGAGTTTTTAGATGCGCCTACGGGATACGCGGTGGCAAAATAGTCGTTTTTATGCTTTAATGGTGGCATGATTTCTCGAACCGGTTCCATCGCAAAATATTTTTTTATTGATCTTTTTGGCAGCGTCGTTTATTTTCCCGCGTGGTGGTACACCGTGGGTTTTTGGGGCGTACTGCGTTATTTCGGTCAAGCCTTATCCTATCGATGGACGAGCTACCGGTTTCACATTTGGTTGAAGAATTTTTTTGTGCCCATGTACGGGCAAGAGGATTGGAGCGGCAGGCTGGTGAGCGTGTTCATGCGTTTTTTTGTTCTCTTGGGCCGCCTCATCGCCTATGCGATAGAGGCCGCCATCTATTTTCTTTTTATCATTTTTTGGCTTCTTGCTCCCCCTCTTTGTTTGATCTTTTTTTTGCAGTCTCTGTATCGAGGGATCGTTTGATCATTCCTATGGCCTCTTCCACGATCCCCGAGTTTACGCTCTGTCCCGCCTGCCAAGGCGATCCGCGGACATCAATCAACTGCTCCGCTTGCCGTGGCGCGGGGGTCGGTGTTTCTTCACCGGATGGATATTTGGTGTGGACCGCGGCGGCCGATCATTTCTCTTTTGGTTTTCGGAAATTACGCTTAAAGGTAAACGCCATCCTCCATCTGTTTTTAGCGATCATCGTTGTTGCTTGTTTCGGTTTGTTTTTTTTCGGCGTGGCTCGCGCCAACGCTTTTCTTGTTTTAGCGACGCGGGATTATTGGAGTGCCCACACGTGGGAAAGCGGATTTTTGTGGTTGGGATTTTTTCTGCTGTGTTTTCTTCTCTTTCGTTTGCGCGTGTATTCCGAGCGGGTAAAGCCTTTGCCGACTTGGGGAAAATCAAAACGCGATTTGGCGCGATTGGCGGAAAAGACCGTGTCGGATCCGCATCACGCCAAAGAGATTTCTCCTCATTTTCAAGAGGCGGCTTGGGGATTGGTGGAGCGGGCATACGCGCTTGCGGAAAAAGTCGGCCGTATCGAAGTTGAGCCGGTACATCTTTTTGCGGCCGCGCTCACGAGTTCCGCCGGCGGCATTTTTATGACGAGGTTGGGTATGGATTTTGAAAAAATAAAAGAAGGATTGGTGAGTTTGCTTCGTCGCGCTCCGGCCGGAAGTCCAACATTTTTATCTTTGGCGGCCAAAAAAGTTTTGCTTCAATCCTATCTTCAAGCGCGGGAAGAACGGAGAAAAACCGTTGGCGCCACACAGATTTTTTTGCAATCGCTTTTAGCCGAACCGGTGCTGCAGGAAACGTTGGACGCGGGCGGCTACCCAATCAAACACGTGTCGCAGGTCATGGAATGGATTCGTATCCAAGAACAGTTGCAAGAGGAGCACTCAAGATTTGTGGCGTTGGCGGCGTTAAAACCCAATACGGCCATGAATCGAGCGATGACCGCGCAGCAGACGGTTTTGCTTAATCGGTATAGCGAGGATCTGACGCTTTTGGCTCGCAACGGTTACATCGGACCGGTGATCGGCCGCGAAAAAGAAATGGAGGAATTATTGCGCGCGATCGAGAGCGGTCGGCGTTCGGTCATACTGGTCGGTCAACCCGGATCGGGAAAATCCGCGCTCATCGAAGCGCTCGCTCGACGCATGGTGGAGGAAGACGTGCCGCAGGAATTGTTTGATCGACGACTGGTGTCCGTTCATTTGCCGCAACTCGTGGCGGTCGGGGAATCGGGCATGGCCGCGCAACAATTGCTCGCGATGCTGCATGAGGTTGGGATGAGCGGAAATATCATCCTTGTTCTCTCCGGCATTGAAGCGTTAACGGGGGAGAGCGGTGGCGGGCCTATGGATCTGGCCGAGACGCTGGCGAGTGAGCTCGACAAAGGTTATTTCATTATGATTGGCACGACAACGCCACAAGCATGGACCACCTATCTTGAGCGGCGTTCGTTGGGAAGTAAGCTCGTACGGGTGAATGTGCCGGATATGGAACCGGACGAAGCGATCCGCGTACTCATGGCCAAGAGCGGCTACATCGAATATCAGAATCATGTCTTTTTTTCTTATGCGGCTTTGGAGAAGGCGGTGCAGTTGGCCGCGCGTTATCTCACGGACGGGCATTTGCCGGAAAGCGCGCTCGAGATCGCCAAAGAAGCGGCGGTATTGGCGCGCAAAGAACGTGGTGAACAAACGTTTGTCACCGCAGAAGACATGGCGCGCATCGTGCATGAGAAGACCAACATACCGGTCGAATCGGTGACGCAAGATGAATCGGAAAAATTGTTGAATTTGGAAGCGCGTTTGCATGAGCGCGTGATCGGACAGCAGGATGCCGTCGTGGCCGTGTCCTCTGCCATGCGTCGAGCGCGCGCCGGTGTCCGCGAGGGCAAGCGGCCGATCGCCAACTTTCTTTTTATGGGTCCGACCGGCGTCGGCAAAACGGAACTGGCAAAAGCTTTGGCCGCGGAATATTTTGGCAGTGAGAAAGCGATGATTCGTTTGGATATGTCCGAATATCAAGATCACACGTCAGTCGCTCGCGTGATCGGCATACCCGGGGATGAGCGCGGAGGGTTGCTGACCGAAGCGGTACGAAAAAATCCGTTCACTATCGTATTATTAGATGAGCTGGAAAAAGCGCATCCGGATATTTTGACGCTCTTTCTTCAAGTAATGGATGATGGTCGCCTGACTGACGGCGTAGGTCGTACCGTGGATTTTACCAATGTGGTTTTGATCGCCACCTCAAACGCGGGCACGCAATTTATTCAAGATCAGGTGGCAGCGGGAACGTTGCTCGAACAGATTAAAACCACGCTTTTGGAACGCGAACTCAAAGGAATTTTTCGTCCGGAATTTCTCAATCGTTTTGACGGCATCATCGTGTTCAAGCCGTTGACCCTCGACGATGTTACGCAGATTGCCTGGCTCATGATCGGATCTCTGGCAAAAGGATTGGAGGATCGCGAGGGGATCACCTTCCGCGCGGAAGACGCGGCCGTGGAAGAATTGGCCAAGGCCGGTTTTGATCCGCTCTTTGGCGCGCGGCCGTTGCGGCGCAAGATTCAAGAGAGGGTTGATAACGCGCTCGCGGATCTTCTGCTGCGCAAAGAAGTGGCGCGGCGAGATATCATTGTTTTGGAACCCGGAGGACACTTGAGAGTGGAAAAAGCCACGACAAAAATATGATGTGGATTTGGATCGTTTTGGCGGGCGCATTCTCCTGGGGACTTGCATTTTTAACGCGTGCCCTGGCGCGATGGAGCGGCGCTCTTGACCAACCGACCGGCGGCAGAAAAATTCACGCCAAACCGATTCCGCTTTTGGGTGGCGTGGGGATCGGTTTTGTGATCATGGGAGCTTTATTCCTCGCCACACAGATGCCTGACTTGTTAGAAGGCGGGCGTACTCTTCCGACCCAGTTTTCGGGATTTTTGATCGGCATCAGTTTGATTCTTTTTATTGGAGTTTTGGACGATTATTTTGGTTTGCCTGTGTGGCTGCGTTTTTTTGCCTATGCCGTCGCGTGTGTGGTGGTCATTGCCACGGGAACGCGGATCGAACAGGTCACGCGATGGATCGGTCATGGTGGCTACTCGCTTATCTGGTGGCAGTGGGCCTGGCTAAAATTTCCGGCAGATATCATTACGCTCGTGTGGCTGTTGGGCGTTACTTTTGCCACGAAATTTTTTGACGGGTTGGACGGTTTGGTGACGGGCCAAACGGTGATCGCCACGTTATTGATTGCCGGACTCGCATTGAGTCACGCCTATTCTCAACCGGAGATCGCGGTTTTAGCCTTGATGATCGGTGCCGCTTTTCTTGGTTTTTTGCCGCACAATTTTTATCCAGCAAAACAATTTTTGGGCGAAGCCGGAAGCGCACTCGCCGGATTCACGCTTGGATTTCTAGCCATTGTCTCCGGCGCAAAAGTCGCGACGGCTTTGATGGCTCTTGGGCTTCCCTTGGCCGACGCGTCGCTTGTTGTGTTTGGTCGCTTGATTCGCGGCACATCGCCCTTTCGCGGAGACGACACGCACTTACATTTTAAACTCCTGAAAGCCGGCTTGTCGCAACGGAAAGTCGTGATGATTTTGTGGACCATCGCTCTCTTATTCGGCCTTGCCGCCTTTGGCGTTCAAACGCGCGGCAAAGTTTTATTGTTGATCGTGCTCGCGGGACTCACGATCCTCCTGCCGTTTCTTGTGCGCGTAATGCAGCGATCGCGAATTCCAAAAGTATGATAAAACCCGTTTTTCTTTTTTTGATCGGTACGCTCGCGGTCGTCGCGATCCTCGTCATCTATCGAAAAAACTATTCTCATGTTCTTAAGAATTTGAGAATAGAAACGGTGGAGGTAAATGGGAAACCGTTGACCATCGAAATGGTCTCTACGCGAACGGCCATTCGTCAGGGATTAAGCGATCGCGATTCTATGCCTCTGGATCACGGAATGTTGTTTAAGATGGGGGAGACGCGCCGCCATACGTTTTGGATGAAGGGCATGCGTTTTCCACTCGACATTATCTGGATCAATCAAGGGACTATCGTTGATATTGCGACGCTCCCTGCGTCAAAGCTGGGGCAAATTCTGGCGCGACATCAATCCATCGAACCCGCAGATAAAGTTTTAGAATTGAACGCCGGACAGGCGGAAGCGTATGGGTTGCGTGTTGGCAGTATCACGAATCTTCCAGAATTTCGGTAAAATAAGATCTTTCAAACTGTGCGCTATAGCGCACAGTTTGAAAGGATGAGAGGGTTTGGGAGAAGCTGAAAATTAGAAGAGATAAAAAAATGACCGAGTATGGTCATTGTGCAGACGGCTGGATGGTCGGTTCGGTGCCGAGGAATGAACGAGGGAGCGGTTCTTGTGTCACCGCGCGAGGTAGCGGAACAGGATGCCGACGTAGAGCAGCGCAAGTGGGAAAGCGAAATCCCCGTGTCCCTTGAGTTCGAGTGCGACGACTGTGCCTCCGACACTGAAGCCCAGGAAGCCGACGCCGAGGATGCGAAGGTTCAGGCGAAGGCTCATGCGATGTTCTACGGTCGCAGGTGAGCTCTGAGTTGGAGCGGCGGTTGCATCGGGCGAGATCGGGTTCATGGAAGCCTCCTGTGGCAGCAAACCATGGTCGGTTTGTATTCCGGTTATATAACGCCCTGCACGAGTAGTCAAGGATTTTTGTCGTCACCCCGTATTCTAACCTCAATGGACCACCCATCAATCCATCGAACCCGCGGATCAAGTTTTGGAATTGAACGCCGGACAGGCGGAAGCGTATGGGTTGAATATCGGAAGTCGATTTTGATTTTGTTGTTGCAGTTTTTTATCTCGATTTCTCTACGACACATCAAACTCTAGCTATAGCGGAAGTTTGATGTGTCACTTTTTTCTCCGAGTCAATACTCCGCAACTCTGGCTAGCGTTATCCTCTGTCATCCTGAGTGAAGGCTATGCGGAACGAAGGATCTTCGGTCGAATCCGGAGATTCTTCACTCCATAGAATTGCGTTCAGAATGACAGAGCTTTTATTTGCGCTTTTGCATCAAGGATTTTCTTGACGATTGTACGCGATGTGTGATAGAAAGTTTGGGCATTCGCAAGGGGTTGAACCATCAATTTCGTACCACAGAAGGAGGGAGATCGCATGCGAATTGGAGTGATGGTGACGAAGCGTAAGGGATGTCCCCCGGAGCTCTCGATTGCGCCGGCAGACAGCGAGAGAGGCTGTCGCAGGTTTCTCAAGCAAGAGGGCGCGAACGAACGGGTGTTGGGGTTTGCGTGGGGAGTGGATATTCGGCGCCACCATTTCCGGCTCTGGAATTTTCTCAAGGCCTTGGCCGAACTGGAGGGAATGCTGGAGGCCATGGAGTGGCTCTTTACCTACGTGTACAACCAGGGGGTCAAAGCCGAGCCGATGGAACGCATGCTCGACCTGACTGTCTTGGAACGCGAGGCCAAGAACGAACCGGCGCGACGGGTTTTGGTGAGGGCGTTGCAGGCATCGGAGCTTTGCGAAGTTCTGAATCGCCGCCTGCTGCAGCCGATCTTTCAGCTGGGAGTGAACAAACGCTCACGCGGGGAATCCGGTGCATCTTCCGGTCAACTTCTCTTGATCCCCTAAGGGGATCTTTTTTTATTTCAACCGTTTGACAGATTTTGAGCTTCCTTGTATCCTTTTGGCCACTACAAACTTCCAGCTTCTATATTCTATATTCTATATTCTAAATTCTAAATTCTGTTCTTATGATCGCCGTTATCAAAACCGGAGGGAAACAATATCTTGTTAAAGAGGGGGATGTTTTGAAGATTGAAAAACTTGAAGCCAAGCCGAATGAAGAGGTTTTATTTGAGATGCTTCTTAAGGCTGACGGCGACAACGTTGAGATCGGGATGCCCATGCTTTCCTCTCAAGTCACGGCCGAAGTCGTGGAGCAGGGACGCTCGCCAAAAATTACCGTCGTGCATTATAAAGCAAAATCTCGCTACACTCGTCGCCGTGGACACAGACAGCCATTCACGAAAGTAAAAATAAAAAAGATCGCCTAGTTCAGGCGATCTTTTTTATCCTTCTCTTCGATTTTTCAGCGCATCGGCCAGTGTGTACGCATCGGCGTATTCAAGGGCGGCACCGGTGGGCAATCCGCGCGCGAGACGGGTGATACGCACGGGCACACCGGTCAATTGTTTTCGAATATACAGCGCGGTCGTATCACCGGGAATGTCCGCGTCAAAAGCTAGAATGATTTCTTGAATGGAGAATGGAGAATCGAGAATAGAAAGACGTTTTAAGAGAGAAGGGATGTTGAGCGTTTCCGGGGTGCGGCCTTCGATCGGATCGAGCAAACCGCCTAAAACGTGATAGTGCCCCTTAAAAATTCCGGTCTCCTCGATCGCTTGCAAATTTTGACTGGTTGCCACTACGCACAAAAGCGAGGCATCGCGTCCGGAATCGCGACACACCTCGCAGGGGGAAGTTTCCGACCAATCGTGGCAGGTGTCACAAATTTTCATTTGATCGGCCAGCGCGGAGATGGATCGAGCAAACCGCTGTAGAGCCTCTTTCGGTTGAGTCACGAGCCAGTAGGCGTAACGCAAAGCGGCTCGCGGCCCAACTCCGGGCAGCCCATCAAAAGCCGCGGCGGCATCGTTAATGGGTTGCGGGAGCTTCATGATTTGGGAGATAACTGACGCAGAAGTTCTTCGTTTCCGGATTCTTTTACCGTTTTCTGCATCAAACGGATGGCTTTGGGGAGCGCGTCATTGACCGCTTCTTTGATCATGCCTTGCAATGATTCGCGATTGGCGAGCGCGTCCGGATCAATCTGCACGTTTGTGACTTGTAAAGCGGCATTGACAGTCACTTTGACCTTTCCCCAGCCAGCGGTTCCATCAACCGCTTCCTTTCGCAACATGGCTTGAGTTTCTTTTACTTGTTTAAATTGTTTGAGTTTGTTGAACATAGGTTGGACTCTAGGCTCTAGGCTCTAGGCTCTAGGCTCTAGGCTCTAGGCTCTAGGCTCTAGGCTTTAGGCGCTAGGCGCTAGGCTCTAGGCTCTAGGCTCTAGGCTTTAGGCGCTAGGCGCTAGGCTTTAGCATCGAATCAGGCTAGAGCCTAATGCCTAACGCCTAGAGCCTAGCTCAAAGCCTAGCGCCTAAACTCGGTGGGGGCAAGGGAGCGCGGGCATCGGGTTTTTGCAGATTACGAAAACTGGTGCGTGCCGCGTCAAAAAAGAGTTTGACCAGACCGGTTGGGCCGTTGCGATGTTTGGCGATGTGAATCTCGGCGAGATGTTGTTCTTCCGGAGAAAGATCTTCGAGTCGATAATTTTTATCCGCGGCTTTACGATAAATAAACATCACCACATCCGCGTCTTGTTCGATGGAGCCGGATTCGCGCAAATGCGCCAGGCGTGGGATGGCGGGTTTTTGCAATTCTACGCTACGCGTGAGCTGGGATAATGCCATGACCGGAATGTTTAACTCGCGCGCGATCGCTTTGAGTCCGCGCGTGATTTCCGTAACTTCTTGCACGCGGTTATCATTATTTTTTGTACGGCTTTCCATCAACTGAAGATAATCAATAATCAAAAGTCCCAAACCATGCTCCATCTGCAAGCGTCTCGCTTTGGTGCGGATTTCCATGATGTTGGCGCTCGCGGAATCGTCGATATAAATCGGCGCTTCGGACAAAACGCCAAGCGCGTGACCGATGCGCGGGAAATCATCATTCGTTCCGCTATCGGAAAGTTTGCCGGTGCGCATCTTCCACAAATCCACATTCGCTTCGGCGCAGATCATGCGATCCACGAGCTGCTCTTTGGACATTTCCAAAGAAAAAATCCCCACCGGAACTTTATGCTTGACCGCGGCTTGCCGCGCGATATCGAGCGCGAGCGAGGTTTTTCCGCAGGAAGGGCGCGCGGCCAGCACAATCAAATCGCTTTTTTGCAATCCTCCCAGCAAATTATCGAGATCGACGTAGCCGGAAGAAATTCCGCGCAATTTTCCTTTTTCTCGATGCAGTTCATCAATACGATCAAAGGCATCGGCCAACACGTCGCGGATGGGCGTAAACGTGCGTTTGAGAAATTTTTGCGAAACATTAAAGAGACGTTGTTCCGCCTGATCAAGCACCACCTCCACATCTTCCGCCTGTTCATATCCCAGAGCGGAAATATCGCTCGCCGCATGCAAGAGCCGACGTAAGGTGGCTTTTTTTTGTACGATCTGACCGTAATGCTCAACATGGCTCGCAGTGGGAACGGCGTTGGCGAGCCCGATTAATTCCGCTCGACCGCCGACGGTTTCCAAATCGCCACGCTCTTGCAAGCGATTGCCCAGGGATAAAAGATCAATGGGTTCGTTGCGGCGATACAGATCCTGCATGGCCTCAAAAATTTTGCGATGTTTGTCGATATAAAAATCTTCCGGCGCCACCACGTCTGACACGCGTATCATGGCATCCTTATCTAGCAACAGGGAACCGAGCAAGGATTGTTCGGCTTCGATGTTTTGGGGGGTCAAGCGTTCCAGAGAAGACATATCGCGGCTATCTTAGACATGATGGCTGAAGGACGCAAGAGAAGCGGATGGCAGTGTTTGACGCTTCATGCTTCATGCTTCATGCTTCATCCCGTATGGACGCTCCCGAAGAAATCAAATCGCGCCTAGATATCGCCGATTTGATCGGCGAGTATCTGCCGCTCAAGCCTGCCGGCAGCGGCGCGTTTAAGGCGTTGTGTCCGTTTCATCAGGAAAAGACGCCGTCATTTTATGTTTCGCGGCCTCGGCAATCGTGGCACTGTTTCGGGTGCGATCAGGGCGGCGATCATTTTTCTTTTGTGGAAAAAATTGAGGGAATGGAGTTTCGCGAAGTGTTGGAATTGTTGGCGCAAAAAACCGGCGTGGTGTTGCCAAAATTTGATCAACAAAAAGCCAGCGCGCGTAAACGGTTGCAAGAGGTTAACGATTTGGCGGTGCGTTTTTTGAGGTCTGCCCTTGCGCAACTTCCGCAGGCGGAGCACGCGCGTCAATATCTCAAACAACGCGGCGTGGATGATCTAACAGCTGATCTGTTCAAGCTTGGATACGCGCCGAGTGAATGGACCGCGCTCTCGGACGCGCTCATCAAAAATGGCGTGACCGCGGATGAGCTTATCCAAGCGGGGCTTTCCATCAAAAGCGATCGGGGAAACGGCGTGTACGATCGTTTTCGCGATCGGGTGATGTTTCCCATCGCGGATGTGCATGGCAATGTCGTGGGATTTACGGGGCGCGTATTGTTAGATGATAAGGCCCCTTCGACAAGCTCAGGGCATAAGGAAGCAAAGTACGTCAACACTCCGGAGACACCGATCTATCATAAGTCTTCTCTGTTGTATGGACTCGACAAAGCGAAAGGGGAAATCCGTCGTCAAAATCTTGCGGTGATCGTGGAGGGGAATATGGATGTGGTGAGTTCGCATCAGTTCAACGTGAACCATGTTGTGGCCGCGAGTGGAACCGCGCTCACGGTCGAACAACTCGCTTTGCTTAAACGATTCACCTCAAATTTAGCGATCGCGTTTGATCAAGATGCGGCCGGGAATGCGGCGACCTTGCGCGGTTTGGATTTGGCGCGGCAGCAGGATTTTTCCATCAAAATTATCACGCTACCACCGGAAGCAGGAAAGGATCCGGACGAAGCGGTGCGGAAAGATCCGCAGATTTGGAAAGACGCGATCGCTCATGCGATCAGCATTATGGAATGGATCTATCGCCAAGCGTTTCGCAACCGCCATGCAGAAAAACCGGAAGATAAAAAAAATATCGCGCGAGAGGTGCTCATGGAAATTCGCCACATCATTGATCCGGTGGAGCGTGATCATTGGCTCAAGAAATTGGCTGTGGATTTAGACGTGAGAGAAGAAACGTTGAGAGAAGTCATGGGGAAACAGAAAGGAGATATGAGATACGAAATAAGAAATAAGAATACAAAGACTGAACCTTTGCCAAGAGATCATCAGCGAGAATTTGAACAGCGTTTATTTGCTTTGATGTTGTATCGTCCGGAGATTTGGCAAACGGGAACGCAAGATTTGGGGGTTGCACCGGAGGAGTGGGGAGAGGCGGAACACGCCGCTCTTTACACGATCTTGCAAGAGCGTTATCATCTGGATGAATCTTTACCAGCCACCGCGGATCCTTTTTCCGGGTCGGCTATCCGTCCTCCGGCAGGGCTCACACCGGACGAGACGAAGATATTCAATGTTTTAGCGTTGCTCGGTGAGCAAACATTTCAAGATTGGGCGATCGACAAACTCCAACGCGAACTTGCGGTCGGAGTTGCCGCCATGCGCCGTCTTCGTACCACGCGAGAGCGCACGCGTCTTGAAGACGAGATGCGGCAGGCCGAACGCGTGGGTGATGAAGGGCAGATCGCCAAACTTTTGGAACAATTTAAGAACTTGCTTTAAGGTTTGAAACTTGATAAGCCGTGATTTTTTATGACCAAGAAAACGAAAAAAACAAAGAAGAAATTTTATCCTTCAAAAACTTCTTCCAAACACGCGCGACCCGCCGCAAAAAAGAAACAGGTCGTCCCGTCGAAGAAGAATAAAATTTTGTCTAAACAGACAGCGCGTCCGCGTGCCCTCGCGTATGTAAAAATCCATGCGCCGGAAGCGAACATCGTCAATCGTTTGTTTGATAAAGCTCGCACGCGCGGGTTTGTTACCGAGAATGAAATTTTATACACGTTCACGGACGTGGAAGATTATTTGGATGTGTATGAGGCATTTATTGATCGCTTGGATGCCGCGGGCATTAACATTGTGGAACAAAAAGAGGGGATCTTGGGCCGCGGAAAGGAGCGCATGGAAATCATGGAGGGGTTGCACAGCGCGGACGAAAGCAAACGCGGTAAACCCGATCCGTTTGATTTGACCGCGGATTCGATTCAGGTTTATTTGCGCGAGATCGGAAAAATTCCATTGCTCACAGGGGAGCAAGAAGTCGCTTTGGCCAAACGAAAAGAAAAGTTGGAAAAAGAAGCGGAAAAAATGTTGATCGAAGCCAACTTGCGTTTGGTCGTTTCTATTGCGAAAAAATTTACTGGCAAGTCATTATCACTTCTCGATTTGATTCAGGAGGGAAATATCGGACTGTTTCGCGCCGTCAAAAAATTCGAGTATCGAAAAGGGTTTAAATTTTCCACCTACGCTACCTGGTGGATTCGGCAGGCGATCACGCGCGCGCTCGCCGATCAATCTCGTACCATTCGTATTCCGGTACACATGGTGGAGACCATTAACAAGTTTCAGCAGGTGGAACGTGAGCTGATTCAAGAGTTGGGACGCGAACCGTTGCCGGAAGAAATCGCCGCGGAAATGAGTCAAGAAGTGGATAAAGTTCGGCACATCATCAAAATTTCTCAAGACACCGTTTCGCTCGAAACATCCGTCGGTGAAGATGACGAAGATTCCACGCTGGAAGATTTTATTGAAGATGTAAAAAACGTGACGCCTGATCGCGCCGCCGCGCTTCAACTGTTGCGCGGTTACGTCAAGGACGTCGTTAAGGATTTAAACCCGCGCGAGCAGAAAATTTTGGAAATGCGGTTTGGTCTCGTCGATGGCGTGGCGCACACCTTGGAAGAAGTGGGAAAAGAATTTGACGTGACGCGCGAACGCATCCGTCAGATCGAAGCCAAGGCGCTGGAAAAAATCCAACAGCATCCAGTCATCCGTAAACTTGCCGACTACTAATATGTCTCGACTTTCTACCCTCCTTCGTCGTTTTGGTCTGGCTTTTGTGTTTGTGTCGTTTGGTATTTGGGAATTGGCAAATCCCGCCTATTGGGCGGGTTTTGTTCCATCGTTCGCCACGCACCTCATCGACCCGCTCATACTGGTACGCGTGCATGGCGCGGCGCTGATTCTCGTCGGTCTGGCCGTGCTGTTCGGTTTTCTTCTTCGAATCTCCGCGGCTCTCGCCGTCATCATCATGCTCGAAATCGTCAGCTCGCTCTGGTTTCAAGCAGGCTTCACGGATATTTTTGCGCGTGATGTGGCTATTCTGTTTTTGGCTGGGTCGATCTTCGTCGAATCCCTTTCTTCATCACCTCATTATGCAAATTCCAAAAAGGAGAGCACAGACGCTCAAAGTTCGGGATGATCAAGATGGAGCGAATCAGTTGACCCCGGCCGGTTTTGAACGACTGAAAAATGAACTCAAAAAATTGCAACGTGAGCAGCCGGAAGCTGTCGAAGATGTGAGTCGTTTGGCGCAGCTTGGGGATTTTTCCGAAAACGCTGAATATCAAGAAGCGAAGTTTCGTTTGCGGCGCATCAACGATCGTCTTTTTATCGTGAAAGATCGTTTGATGCGCGCGACGATTATCAAAAATGACGCAAATCCCAATGGGAGCATCGGTCTCGGCTCAACCGTCACACTCGCCGTCAACGGGAAAAAGAAGGTTTATCAAATCGTTGGCGCGCGCGAATCCAACCCCTCACGTGGCCGCATCTCAAATGTTTCCCCGCTCGGCGCCGCGCTCATCGGTCACGCGATGGGAGAGAGCGTCACGATAAAAACGGAAGAAAAAGAAACGGTGTATAAGATCTTGGAAGTAAAATGAAGTTGATCTGCGGGGGAGTTCATTTTTCTTTTAGGGTCAATACTCCGCAGTTTGCTGCGTGAGTCATCTGTCATCCTGAGTGAAGTCCGACGAAACGAAGGATCTTCGACCGATCGGATCCGGAGATTCTTCACTCCATAGAATTACGTTCAGAATGACAAAGTTTTTATTTTGCTTGCTTTTTTTGCTCCCACCACGCACACTGGAAAAACTATGTTTGATGAAATCGCCCGCGAATCCATTCAAAAACATCGTGAGTGGAAGGGAAAAATAGAAATGCGAGCAAAAGTGGCGATCGATCAGATACATGATTTGACGCTCGTGTACACGCCGGGTGTCGGTGCCGTATCAAAATTGATTGCGGAACATCCGGAGGAGGTTGATCAACTGACTTGGCGGAAAAATACCGTAGCGGTCGTGTCTGACGGATCCGCGGTTCTCGGTCTTGGCAACATCGGTCCGGCCGCGGCGTTGCCGGTGATGGAAGGGAAGTGCGCGATTTTTAAACGCTTTGCAAATATCGATGCGGTACCGATCGTCCTTGGAACGCAAGACGTAGAAAAAATTGTGACGACCGTTATCGCGATCGCGCCTTCTTTCGGTGCGATTCAACTTGAGGATATTTCCGCGCCTCGGTGTTTTGAAATTGAAAAGCGATTGCAAGAGACGCTGGATATTCCCGTGATGCATGATGATCAACACGGAACCGCCATCATCGTACTCGCCGGACTCATCAACGCGCTGAAAGTCGTAGGAAAGCAGATCAATCAGATTCGGTTAGTGATGAACGGTGCCGGAGCTGCGGGGCTTGCGGTCACGCGTTTACTCATCAAAGCCGGAGTTCAAGACATGGTCATCGTTGATCGTCAAGGCGCCATTTATACAGGACGCGATGGTTTGAATGAAGAAAAAAAGATTTTAGCGGAGTTGACGAACCGCGCTCATCAATCAGGTCCTTTAACAGATGTCGCGCGCGGAGCAGACGTGTTGATCGGGGTCTCTGCGGCTGGCGCATTTTCGTCAGAGCTTATTCGATCCATGGCGCCAAAGTCGATCGTATTTGCGCTCGCCAACCCCGTGCCGGAAATTTTGCCGGATGAGGCGCGAGAGGCCGGTGCGGCGGTCATTGCCACGGGTCGCAGCGATTTTCCCAATCAAATCAATAACGCGCTCTGTTATCCGGGTTTGTTTCGTGGCATGCTCGATCAAAACATCAAAAAAGTGACGGATGAAATCAAGCTGCGCGCGGCCCAAGCAATCGCCTCAGTCATCAAAGATCCGACCGCCGAGCACTTTATTCCGTCCATGTTTGAACCGGGATTGATGGAGACGGTGGCAAGGAGTGTTAGTGGCTAGCGTTTGTCATCCTCGCGAATGCGGGGATCCAGCGGATGGATTCCTGCCTCCGCAGGAATGACAATCATCAAGGATTCTTCTTTCATGTTATCATGTCCCCATGATCCACTTGGAGCACATCACAAAAATTTATCATCCGGACAGTGTCGCCCTGCAAGATGTTTCTCTGAAAATTGAGGCGGGGGAGTTTGTATCCATTGTCGGTCAAAGCGGGGCGGGAAAAACAACGCTCGCAAAAATTATGATCGCGGAAGAGCCGCCGACCCATGGTCGCGTTCTCGTGGGCGGTTGGGATATTACGCGGATTCGTTCGCACGAGATTCCGGAACTGCGCCGTCAAATCGGGGTGATTTTTCAAGATTACAAACTCCTTCAGAAAAAAACCGTGTATGAAAATGTCACCTTTGCTTTGGAGGTAGCCGGTGCGCCGCAAAAACGGATACGGGAAATCGTGCCTCAAGTATTAAAAATCGTGGGACTCGAGGGCAAGGCGCATCGTTTTCCCGTGCAATTATCCGGAGGGGAGCAGCAGCGCGTGGTGATCGCTCGTTCGCTTGTCCATCGCCCGAAAATTTTATTGGCGGATGAACCGACCGGCAATTTGGATACCATGAACACCCACGATATTATGGAGCTCTTGCTCAAAATAAATCATTTTGGAACAACGGTCATTCTCGTAACGCACAACCGCGAGGTCGTCAACGGTTTGCGACGTCGAGTGATCACCCTCAAAGACGGAAAAATTCTCTCCGATCTTGCACAAGGAAAGTATGTCTTATAAATCGCTTCTTTTCCTATCTCGTATTTCCTATCTCGTATTTCATTTTTTATGATAACACTCTGGAGAATCTTTATCGCTTCGTGGAAAAATCTTACGCGTAACGCGTGGATCGCGATTGCCACGATTTTTGTGTTTATGATGGCGCTCTTGTCTGTCAATATTTTGTTGGGAGTCAATGCCATGCTGGAACGCGTCGTAACGCTTTTGGAAAATAAAGTAGATATGACGGTCGCTTTTGAACCCGCGACTTCCGAAGCGATCGTCAATCAAGCGCGTTTTTATTTAACGTCTTTGCCGCAGGTGAGTTCCGTGCGTTTTGTAACGGCCGCGGAGGTGCTTACGGCCTTTAAAATCCGGCACGCCGATGACCCAAAGGGTTTGGCGGCATTGGATGAATTAAACGGAAATCCTTTGGGTGCTCAACTGGTGATCAAAGCGAAACAATCCGATGATTATCCGTTTTTAGCCCAGGCGGTTCAAAGCCCTCAATACAAACCGTTTATCCAAAAACAAACCTATGACGATCATCAGGTCGCTATCGCGCGAGTAAGAGAAGTGAGTCGCAGCGTGCGCCTCATCGGAGCCGCGCTGGTCGCCATCTTTTCTCTTTTTGGTTTGCTCATCGCGTTTAATGCCATTCGAGTCGCGATCTACACTCAACGGGAAGAAATTTCCATCATGCGTCTCGTAGGCGCATCCTCGTCTTTTATTCGCGGACCGTTTATTTTAGAGGGTTTGTGGTTGGCCATGCTCACCCTTGTTTTTTCCGCGATCGCGATTGGTCTTATCATCATTTGGCTTGAACCAAGCCTGCGACCGCTTTTAGACGGCGAAGATTCCGGTTTGGCAGCTTTTTTTGTCGGTCAGTGGCCGTTGATTCTTTTGATTGAGGGTGGCAGTTTGATCGGACTGACCACCGTCATCTCTTGGTTAGCGGTGGGGAAGTATATTAGGAGATAGCCTCGCTTGATTTGTCATTGCGAGCGAAGTCATACGAAGCGCGGCAATCTCCCCATGGCCGCAGGGAGATTGCTTCGTCGTCGCGGACTCCTTCTCGCAATGACAAGAGTCACCGCATCAAAGAGGTTGTTGTCACCGTGGTATTAACAAGCCTCGTCGTGCTGGTTGAACTGACATGCGTGAGTGATGGACGTTTGGTGGCCGCTAAAAACTGCGCGCGGGTTTTGTTTACGGATTTCGTAAAGGAACCGCGTACGGCTCGCATTCCTCGACTTCCGTATCCGCAGTAGGGTTCTGACATAGCCTTCCAAATGATGGTCAATTTCTCTCGATAGAGTTTGACCGCCGCTTCATGGCCCGTTCCAAATTTCTGAATATCTTTTGCCATTTGCGTCACCGCCCGTTGGTTGAGCAGCTTCATTTCTTTTGTGAGACAACGGGTTGCGCCGGGAGGAGCTTTTGCTCCGACACCAATCGGAAGCAGAAATAATCCAAACATCAAAAAAACCATTGATTTTTGAAGGAAATTTAACACACGTGGCATAGATTTTTACTTTAGCACGATTTTGTCGGTTTGTCGTGTAAAAACATCCACAGGACATCTTGACGGTTTTCTTGCCTATCTTGAGAGACTTTTGCTAAACTCTGACCATAAATCTTAGTTTTTTTATTCATTATGAAGAACAATGCGATTTGGTGGATTATCGGGATCGTGATCGTGGTCGGTTTGGGCTATTTGATATTTAACCAACCCAACAAGACGAACGACAAAAAGTCCGAATCCGTTGCCACAGCCCCGGTCGCTCCAAAGGTCGTGGAAAGCAGCGAGGTGACGATCGGTTGGATCGGTCCTTTAACCGGTGACGCAGCCGCGTACGGCATCCCGCTCCAAAAAGCGACGATGTTGGCCGCCGAAGAAATCAATGCCGCCGGCGGTGTTGGTGGAAAAAAGTTGGTGGTCGCTTATGAAGACGGAAATTGCGACGGCAAGGGCGGAGCCGCGGCAGCGCAAAAATTGATTAGCATCAACAAGGTGCAGATAATCATCGGAGGCACTTGCTCCGGAGAAACGCTTGGTTTTACCCCGATCGCCAACGAAAACAAAGTCGTCGTGTTCTCACCATCGGCAAGCTCGCCTGATCTTACGACCAAAGGCGGGGATTACGCGTTCCGGTTTTATCCGTCAGACGCTTTAGCCGGAAAGGTGGCGGCCAGTTACGCGATGGATACGTTCAAGGCGAAAAAGGCCGCGGTGATTACGGCGAATACGGATTATGCCCAAGGCTTGCATCGAGTCTTCGTTGAATCATTCAAAAACGCCGGCGGCGAGGTTACGGTGGACGAATCTTATAACAGCGGAACAACCGATTTTCGAACCCAGGCCCTCAAGATTAAAAATGCTAAAGTGGACGTCGTGTATATTGTGGTCCAACTTCCAACGGAAGGCATTGCTCTTGTGAAAGCTCTGAAAGATCAAAAAATTGTGGCCCCTCTCCTCACGGCTGAAATTTTGATCGGCCGCGAGATCGCCAAAAACAATAAGGATGTGCTTGAAGGCGTGATCGGATTTGAGGCGTTTTTTGACGAAAAAGCGGAAGGCGCGGCCAAATTTACCGCGGCTTTTAAAGCAAAGTATAACGAGGATCTGGCGTTTCCATTTATGCAAACGATCGCTTACAGCGAAGGTTATCTCTTTAAGGAGATGATCGAGAAATATGGAAATGACGGCGTGAAAATTCAAGCGGCGCTCGCCAAGCTCACGGATTGGAGCGGAGGAGGCTTAAAAAACATGACTTTGGACGAAAATGGAGATGTTGTTTGGAAATCATTCAGCATCAAAAAGATCACGAATGGCGATGTGCCAAGCATTGGAGTGTTTGACATGAAATAAACCACCCCGCAGCAGAGCTGACGAGGTATCAATCCTAAATTAAAACTCTGTCATTCTGAACGTCATTCGATGGAGTGAAGAATCTTCGGATCCGATCGGTCGAAGATCCTTCGTTTCGTCGGACTTCACTCAGGATGACAGATAGGCTCACGCAGCAAGCTGCGGAGTATTGACCCTAACCCCGCCTCTCGTAAGAGGCGGGGTTATTTGTCAAAGCATCTGCCGCTTAGTACAATCTTTGGCATTATTCCCGCTATGGATCTGATCCTCCAACTGATTTCTAATGTTCTGATACCGGGTTTGTTGTTTGCTTTGATTGCGGCCGGTTTCAGTTTGACCTATTCCGTAACGCGCGTACTGCATTTGGCAAATGGCGGCGTTGTGATCGTCGCCGGCTATGGATTTTATACCGGATACTCTCTTTGGCATTGGCCCATCTGGTCGGCAAGTCTCCTAGCGATTGCCATCGCCATTCTTACGGGGTTATTCATCAACGCTCAAATTCATGAGCGTATGCGCGAACATGGAATCGTTTCCGCCGCGGGTATGCTTGTGGCAACCATTTCCGTCCTTCTGATCATCCAGAATATTCTTCTGGCGATCTTCGGTTCGGCTCCAAAAAGTTTTGCCGATTTGCAAGGAACGGTTCATGAATTCGGACCGGTCATTTTTACCGATCATGAGATTCGTATTCTTGTTTTGATTCCCATTCTTTTGATTATTTTTATTCTTCTTTTGAAGAAAACAAAAACAGGCAAGGCTTTGCGCGCCGTTGCCGATCATGAGCAGGTGGCGGAAGTCGTGGGGATCGCCAGCCGTAAAATGCGCATGCTTGCTTTCGGCATCAGTTCATTTTTGGCTGGTATTGCCGGAATTTTATTTGCCATTGAGTATAATCTTGATCCTTCCATGGGGATCATGATCACCGTCCGAATGATTTTTCGCGCGATTCTTGGGGGTGTCGGATCCATTGGCGGAGCCATCTTGGGCAGTTTGAGCACGGAAACGATTGTGGCGTTGACCGGTTATTATTGGAATGTCAGTTGGGTTGATTTTAGCAGTTTTCTTCTCACCTTCGTTGTTTTGTTGATTCGTCCAAACGGAATTTTAGGAAAGAAAAAAAGAATCGTATGATCATCGATTTTATCATTTTTCTCTTGGTATTATTCGCCATCTACGGTATTGCCGGATTGGCTTTGAACCTGACGCTCGGCTGGGGCGGTTTGATCAACCTTGGATTTATGGGGTTCCTCTCCATTGGAGCCTATACGAGCGCGATTTTAACAACGGAATACCACTTACCGGTTTTTGTCGGAATCATCGCCGGGATGATCTTAGCCGCTCTTATCTCCGGGTTCGTTGGTATTCTCATCCGCACCATTCGAGGCGATGCTCTGGCCATCATTTTATTGGGTTTTAATTTTACCGTTTACGCCATCGGGTTAAATTGGAATTCGGTGACGCGAGGGGCTTTGGGAATTCCGGGTATTCCTCGACCGGAATTTTTTTATGATGATCGTCGCTTTCTTTTTTTGGTCACCATCCTTTTGCTATTGACCACTCTCTTTCTGTATCGCCTCACCCATTCATCATTTGGGCGCGTTCTTGGAGCCATTCGTGACGAAGAATTGCACGCGCGGGTTTTAGGCAAGCGTATGTTTCGAGTAAAAATGATCGTTCACATCGTTTCCGGAGCTCTTGCCGGCCTTGCCGGAGCTCTTCTGGCTCATTTTATCCGTTTTATTGATCCGGCTTCCTTTTTTATTCATCAACTCGTCTTTGTCCTTTCAATGATCTTTGTCGGGGGTCTTGCTTCCGTGCCCGGCACCATCATCGGAGCTTTTATTCTGACGCTCCTTCCGGAAATGATCCGCGTATTCGTCAACCTTCCTTCGGACATTCTCGGAGCCATCCGCGGAATCATTTTTTCGCTTCTCCTCCTCCTCGTCGTGATGTTTCGTCCCAAAGGAATTTTGGGAACGGTCGAACTTCCTTCCGCCTATGCTGACCGTGAATAAACTTCGGAAATCTTTTGGCGGACTTCATGCCGTTGATGACGTGTCGTTTAAGATTGCTCGCGGAAAAATTACGGCACTCATCGGTCCCAACGGCGCGGGAAAAACAACTCTGTTTAATCTGATTTCCGGGACCATGAAAACCGATGGCGGTTCGATCATGTTGGACGCGGATGATATCACCGCTCTTTCGATCGAAGAACGTTCGCGCCGCGGTTTGGCTCGCAGTTTCCAGCTTTCACGCCCCTTTCGTAATTTGACGGTCGAAGATCATCTGCTTCTTGCGTTAGAGCGCGATGATGATCTTTTTTGGAGAAATATTTTTTTCAAAAGAGAGACGAAAACGGAAAAACATAAACATCTCCGCGAAGTTTTGGATAGGGTGAGTCTTGACGCGCCACTCAATAAACCCGCGGCTGATCTCTCGTATGGTCAAAGCAAGCTTTTGGGAATCGCGATGGCCATGATCCATCCGCATCAACTCATGCTCCTCGATGAACCTGTCGCCGGAGTAAATCCTGTGGTGCGAGAAACCATCTCTCATGTGTTACGGAAATTACGTGAACAAGGGGAAACGGTTTTTGTGATTGAGCATGATATGGAATTTATTATGCCATTGGCTGATGAGGTGATCGTGTTGGATCACGGTCGGATGATCGCTCACGGAACGCCAAAAGAAATTCAACAAGACCCTGATACGTTGCATGCGTATTTGGGAGCGCAACTATGAAACTTTTTTGTCATTCTTGTTCTTTCTTTTGTCATTCCTGCGGAGGCAGGAATTCATCCGATGGATCCCCGGGTCTCGTCGGACTCGCCCGAGGATGACAAGAAAAAAATAAATTTATGCTCCATGTTTCCCATCTCTCCGCCGGCTATGGCAAATCACAGGTCATCCATGACGTGGATCTTGGAATTGAAGCAGGGGAAATCGTTTGTTTATTGGGGCCAAACGGCGCGGGTAAGTCAACGGTTCTCAAAGCGATCTTTAAGCTTGCCACGGTTCATCATGGAAAAGTGACGTTTCGCGATCGCGACATCAGCTCGCTTCACACGCACGAACTATTGGAACTTGGCATCGCCTATGTTCCGCAGGGTCGCATCAATTTTCCCAGCATGACCGTGCGCGAGAATTTAGAGATGGGTGGCTTCCTTATCAACCATCGTCACACACTCGTCGAAAACATGGGCTTTGTGTTGGAACATTTTCCCGCATTAAAAGAAAAAATGAACGAGGCGGCTGCATCGCTCTCCGGCGGCGAAGGTCAAATGCTCGCTATCGCGCGCGGATTGATGATGAGACCGTCGTTGCTTTTACTTGATGAGCCGTCGCTCGGTTTGGCGCCAAAAACCATAACGGAAATTTTTCACAACCTGCGCGGCATGGTGGAACAGGGGATGACGATTTTGATGGTGGAACAAAACGTCCACTTGGCGCTCGAGATCGCCTCGCGAGGCTATTTGATGGCCGGCGGAAAAATCGTATTTGATGGACCCGCAAAAGAATTAAAGAACCCGGAAAAAATGCGCGCGTTATATTTGGGGAAATGAAACCCCCTCATTCCCAGAGCTAAGCTCAGCTTCGCCCTTGTCAGGGGGAGGTCGTACGTCAGAACCCCCTGACAAGGGGGCAGGGGGTTTCCGAGGTTAGACTTCAACCTTCACCGTTCCTTGTCCCAAAATCTGTTCAATCTCTTTTACGATCAAATCATTAAACGCGATGCGATCATTCGACAGAATTTTTTGTTTTCCTTGTTCGTTTTCCATCACAAAGTACACACGATAATAACCTGGGTGGCGATTGAAAATTTCTTTCAGTTTTTGTAACAAAGATTCCGGCAACTGCGCTCGCAAATGAATGGTGATAGCTTGTTGGGTGGCTGTAAGCTGTAAGCTTTGAGCTGTAAGCTTAGGATCGCTTTCCAGTGTCGTGTGAGTGATGTACTTTGCTACTTCATCAATATTATCCGGTGTCAGTTCATATCCGGATTCCGCCAAAAATTTTAGCTCCCCATCTTTTTCTTGTACGCGACCGGCCACTACGACCAGCCGATCCGCCTCCCACAGTTCCGGTTTGTCGCGATACACGCGCGGAAAAACCACCACTTCAACGTCCCCGCCCAAGTCTTCCAGCTTGAGAAACACCATGGGTTCGTTGTTCTTCGTATAAATTTTCTTCGCAGAACCAATGATCCCGCCGATGCGTACGCTTTTTTCTCGCTTCCGATCTTTCAACTCCAAAATCGGCGTCAATAATCCGGGCAGACGATCGCTGTATTCGCGGAAAGGGTGCGCCGAAACATACAGACCCAAAAGTTCCTTTTCCCACATCAATTTTTCACGACTGGTCGCTTCCGGCGCCGGTTTTAATGGAAGCGTTGGAACCCGTAAGCTGTCACCTGTAAGCTGTAAGCTAAATAAATTCACCTGACCTGATGAGGCTTCTTGTGAGAGACGGCGGTGAAAATCAAGTAACCCCTCAATGTTTATATTGAGGGCATTGCGTTCGCCAAACCGATCCAAAGCTCCGGAACGAATCAACACCTCAAGCGAGCGGCGATTGAACGCGTGATGATTGATGCGCGATAAAAAATCCGCGAGATCTTTGTATGGCCCGTTCGTTTTTCGTTCCTTGATCATCACCTCAACCACGTCGTCCCCCAGACCTTTGATTGTGAGCAAGCCAAAACGGAGTTTATTGGTGCCCCTTACCACGGAAAATTTCGCAAAGGATTCGTTAATGTCCGGAGCCAAGACCTCCATCCCCATGCGTCGACATTCTTCGACTTCGATGGTGACGCGATCCAAGTTGGTGCAATCGGAATTGAGGAGCGCCGCCATAAACGCATCCGGATAGTGCGCTTTCAGATAGGCGGTTTGATAGGCGATCAATGCGTAACAAGCGGCGTGCGATTTATTAAAACCATACGCGGCGAACTCTTCGAATTGCGTGAAGATCGCTTCGGCGATTTCCCGTTTAACCCCGTTTCCCACGGACCCCATCACAAATTTGGCGCGCATTTCCACCATCAATCTGGCTATTTTTTTCCCCATGGCTTTGCGCAACGTATCGGCCTCGCCGCCGGTAAAGCCGGCAAGATCTTTTGCGACTTGCATGACCTGCTCTTGATAGACGGGGATCCCGTAGGTGTTTTTCAGAGCGTTTTCCGCAAGCGGGTGCATGTACGCCACTTTTTCCTTGCCATGCTTACGCAAAATAAAACTTTCCACCAACCCGGAACCCAGCGGCCCCGGCCGATAGAGCGCGACCATGGCGATAATATCTTCGATCACGGTTGGCTTGAGTTCACGAATATATTTTTTCATCCCCTCGGATTCCAGTTGGAAAACTCCGGTGGTTTCCCCGCGACCAAGCAAGGTAAACGTCAACGGATCATCCAGAGGAATCGTATCAATGTTGATTTCCGCGCCATGCACGGCTTGAACGATTTCCAAACAATCGCGAATGACGGACAGGTTGGACAAACCCAAAAAATCCATTTTCAAAAGACCCATTTCTTCGGCGGAATGGAGAGAGTATTGGATCACGTGAGTCACGTCTCCTCCTTGGGCTTTTTGCAACGGCGCATATTCCACGAGCGGTTGCGGAGTAATCACGATTCCGCAGGCGTGTTGTGAAGCGTGTCTGGTTGTGCCCTCCAATCGAATGGCCAAATCAAGTAATCGTTTGACGCGCGGATCGCTCTCGTACAGGGCGCGAAGTTCCGGCGCGTCTTTGATCGATTTTTTTAGAGGAATGTGTTTGCCTTGAACCGGCGGGGGAACGGATTTGGCAATATGATCCACTTCCGCATACGGCATTCCCAACACGCGACCGACGTCACGAACCGCGGCGCGGGCTGCCATGGTACCGAAAGTGATAATGCCGGCGACATGGTCGTTTCCGTATTTTTTCATGACGTATTCAATTACGTCCTTTCGTTTTACATCATCAAAATCCGTATCAATATCCGGCATGGAAATACGATCGGGATTGAGAAAACGCTCAAACAGCAAACCGTAACGCAACGGATCAAGATTGGTGATTTTGAGAACATAAGCGACTACCGAACCGGCGGCGGATCCGCGACCCGGGCCCACGATCACTCCATGATTTTTTGCCCAGACAATATAGTCTTGTACGATGAGAAAGTACGCGTCATACCCCATGCGCGTGATGGTGGATAGCTCAAATTCCATTCGCACGCGAGCTTCTTCTCGTAGTGTTGGATCCGGATAGCGCTCGTCCAATCCCCGCATACAAAGTTTGAGCAAATAAGAGGTGTCTGTTTCACCGAGAGGGACATCAAATTTTGGCAAAAGAAATTTTCCAATTTCAAATTCAACTTGGCAGCGATCGGCAATTGTGCGCGTCGCGGCAATGGCTTCCGAATGGTCGGAAAACGCCTTCACCATTTCCTCCGCCGAGTTCATCGACAAATCCAGCGTGGACATGGACTGACGGTTCCGTTCGTCTAACAATTTTCCTTCATGAATACAGACGAGCACGTCTTGCGCTTCCCGATCATCCGGATGAAGATAGTGCACGTCTTTCGTGGCAACGATCGGTGCTCCCGTTGTTTCTGACAGACCGATTAAACGTTCGTTGACCTCCGTTTGCGTCGGCGATTCAGGGTGATGAACGAGCTCGAGAAAAAAATTTTGTTCGCCGAAAATTTCTTGATATTCACGTACAAGCTCTTCGGCGCGTTTGAGATCATTGGCATGGCAGGCTTGCGGCACATCTCCTTTTAAGCAACCGGAAAGAGCGATGAGCCCTTTCCCGTATTGACGCAGCAGATCCTTATCCATGCGCGGCTTGTAATAAAAACCTTCCACATAGGAGAGAGAAACCAATCGCAGAAGGTTTTTGTAACCCTCATAAGTTTCCGCGAGAAGGGTCAAATGATAGGCTCGCGAGTCAATACCGGGACGTCTGTCCGTATGCTTATGCGGGGCAAGAAAAGCCTCTACTCCAAAAATAGGTTTGATGCCTCTTTTTTTTGCCACTTCAAAAAACTCCACCGCGCCGTATAAACCTCCATGATCGGTGAGGGCGATGGCATCAAATCCCAACTCTTTGGCTCGTTCGACGATGTCATTTACGTTTCCTAAAGCATCGGACAACGAATACATCGAATGTACGTGCAGATGAACAAAAGGGGATGGATCGGACATAAAAGTTCGCTGACGGCGCAAGGCCTGCGAAGATTCGAAAGAGAGAATTATCTTCGTTCAGTTTGCCACAATGCGTGAGCGAGCTCAAGCGTCATTTTTATATAGGCGATGCATCCGCGCCAAAAGCCGATTTTTTGCATCTTCGATCGAATGCGCAGCCCTTCCAACTTTATGGCTTTGATCTTTAAGCCCCGAGCGCGCATAAAAGCGTTCATGGCGATTTCCACGCGATAGCCGCGCAAAAATTTTTCAGGAATCATCAAAAACCATTCGCGTGACAAAGCGCGTTCGCCGCCAATCAAGGGCAGGTATCGCATCAACCAAGTGATGCGCGTGCCTCGATCATGAAGATCCACGCACATGCCCACAGCGCCGGAAAGCACGGGTTCGATCAGCGATGACACATGTTCAACGCGTAAGCCCAGAAGATCCGCGTCGCAAAAAAAGATAAACGGCGCGTCCGTCGCCAGTGCTCCTCGACGCATGGCTAAGCCTTTTCCCAATTTTTGATCCGAGGTGATGATTTTTGACGCGCCGGCCTCGCGAGCGCATTCCACGGTTCGATCGGTGGAACCGTCAGACACAACAATGACCTCACAAAAAAATCCGCTTTTCACGAGCGTGCGCACAACGGTACCGACTGTCAGCTCTTCATTGTACGCCGGTACGATCGCCGCTATTTGATTTTTATCAATCATGACTCCTGCTGGGTGATCGAATCGCCAAGTCATATCGAATTTCTTCCAACTTACGCAAATTTTGCTTTGCTTGATCCACTTTCGTTCGTAAATGACCCGTGAGATCCATTTGTAAAAGAAAACCTACAACTTCATCCACGGCGTAAAACATTTTTTCTACGGCTGCACGGTCACGTTGTCCGGCCACGCGAACGCTGCGACGCACGAGTTCACCTGTTAGATCGGACAAACCGCCCAACAAAATTTCCGGATCGTCCGCCACCTCAGGCACATGGCCGACCTTGCCGGTTTTAATGAATTGCGAAAGCAAGTGCGCTTCGGCGAATTCTTCTTGCGCCGCGCGCCAACTTCCGTCATACGTGATGCGCGGTTCTTGTTTGACGAAACGCCAACCCATTTTGAGCTTCTGTTGCGCGATGGCTAATTCTTGTTGCGCGGCTTTTTGATCATCCCGATGATAGGCAAAAATGGCGCGCTTGCTCGCGGCGAGAATTTCCGATGACAAAGCTTGCAAGCTCCGTCGCGTTCGATCTAAACCCCGCATCCGTTTGATAATCTGTTTGATCTGTGTTTTATTCAGCATAAAATTTCTGTCATCCCTGCGGAGGCAGGGATCCATCCCTCCGACTGGATTCCCGCCTTCGCGAGAATGACAAATCTACTTTGAAGTGTACACCTCTTCGATCCTTCTGACAACCGAGTCCCAGGAATACTTTTGCCGCACGATTTTTTGCGCTCGCAGACCCCGCTCTCGGATCATCGTCGTATCTTGCACGACCCACTCGAGCGTTTTTTGCAAAGCGCGGCGATCGTCCACACGAAAAGCGATGCCGCTATGGTCTATCAACTCCATATTTTCTTTGATGTTGGACATGATAACCGCTTTGCCATGCGCCATGGCTTCGAGCACTGCCGTTGAGAGTCCTTCGGCGCGGGATGGATGGATAAAAGCATAACAATGTGCGAGGAGCTGATGGAGCGCCTTGCCATCTTGATGACCGACAAGGTGGACGCGCGGGTCTTGCGCGGCGAGGTGTGCCAAATGTTCCACGTGAGCGGTTGCATATTCCGCGTCACCGACAATCAGAAATGGCATGGTCGAATCCACTTTTTTATACGCTTGCATGGCCACATCATACGCTTTGTTTGCCACCAAACGTCCAACGCTCAAAAGATATTGATTGGGCATCACATCAAATAATTTGAGCAAGGACGTTCCTTCTTTTTTATGAACCTCCGCGCCGTTCGGAATATAGATGGTGCGACGGCCGTACAATTTTTGACAAAAAATTTGCAGCACATGCGACACCACGATCGTCTGATGCGGAAAAGAGAGCGCCGCCCATTCGCCAAAAGCCAGATATGTACGCGCAAACCATGACCATTTAGGATCCATGCGATCGCGGCTGTGAAAGGTGACGATAATTTTTGCTCGCGGCTTAAACAGACGCGGAATCCACGCAAGCGTTGCCGGTCCGATGCCGTGGTAATGGATGATGTCCGCTCGTTGCGAGAGGACATGCATGGTTGCGAGAAAAACGTGTGAGATGGTGGCGATATTTTTGCTGCGCCATGAGAAGAGGGGAATAATATGAACACCTTTGAATTTTTTACGCCGCGGGTCAACCGTATAATCACGCGCATAGACAAAGACTTGATGACCGCGCTCGGCCAATCGAACCGCCACTTCTTCCACATGACGCTCAACCCCGCCTCCGCCGGGAACGGTTGCGGCGGGAAACCCTTTTGCGCCGATAAAAAAAATACGCATGTCTATACCAGAATAACATTTTTTTTGGTTGATGTCATTCGCGAATGATCCAATCACTTGATTAAAAAAGAGAATGTCAGTAGAATAGTGAACGGAAATTCAAACGTGGGTTCGTAGCTCAGTTGGTAGAGCAGGGGCCTTTTAAGCCCAAGGTCGCGGGTCCGATTCCCGCCGAACCCACCAAAATCTGACTTTAGGAAATTTCGAGAAACCGGTTTCTTCCGCAGAGGTCTTTGTGGATGGTGATGGAGGCTTGAGGAAAATATATTTTGGCGAGTAACATTAAACGCGAGGCTTGTGGCGGATCGAATTCGATGAGAAAAATGTAATGAGTTATGCGTAATGAGTTATGCGTAATGAAATCGGAAAGTTGATGGAGAAGACGGTGAATCAAATATAATCCATCTTCTTTCGTGAAGAGTGCTTGGGTTGGTTCAAAACGAACGACATCGGGGGCGAGTTTTTTCTTATCAGACAACGGGAGGTAAGGAAGGTTGGCAATCACGAGGAAGTGTTTAGATGAAAGCACGTCCTCAATTTTTTTGTCTAATAAATCAGCGTGGATAAATTTAATGTCTTTGGCTTTGAGGCGGCGGGCATTTTTTTTGGCGAGAGTGAGGGCACGTTCGTCAATATCTGATGCGATGACCGTGACATCCGGTCGTTCTTTTTTTATGGTAATGGCAACGGCTCCGGAACCAGTGCCCACGTCCCACACAACAACCTCACCTAACCTCGTTTCGACTGAGCTCACGACCGAAGTCTCCTTCGCAAGGAGAGGAATCGCCCGCTGAATAAGTAACTCGGTTTCGGGGCGGGGGATTAACACGCGATGATCAACCAAAAATTCTCGGCCGCAAAACATTTGTGAACCCATGAGATAGGCGAGGGGTTCGTGATGCAAACGTCGCCGAATGAGATTTTCAAATTTTTTTTGTTGATGAGATGAGGGCGATCGGTCACCATGGGTAATCAAATCTATTCTCAAATTCTTAAGAACATGAGAATAGAGAAGTTCGGTTTCGAGCCAAGCTTGATCGGAATTTTTGAGGAGACGGGTCAAGCGCTTGGCCGCTTCGCGCAGGGTTTGGTTAATGGTCGGCAGCATGATCGTGATGCGTTGACCGTTTTTGTTCCATATCCATATTCCAAATGCGTTTTTGAGTTTGATAGACGACCATGCACAGGCCAAGAAACGAGAAGATTAAGACAAACGGCAAAAGACGAGCCAAATGCGTGCGACCAAGAAGGATCAAGAGCGTATTGACGGCGATAAAGATCAACCGAACTTCCGTGGGGCCGACCCCGAGATAGGAGATACGAAATTCATTTGTCGCGGCAAACGCCAGGTAGGCATTGACCATGAACGCTCCAAAAATGATGAGTAAGAAAAATTGGAGATCCTTGAAAGCGTCGGGAAGCATGAGACTGTAGCCGGTCAAAATGGAGCACAAAAAAATATAATCCAAAAAATGATCCATGTAGTAGCCCCATTTGATCAGACCGGTTTGACGATACCTCCCCAATGATCCATCAAGAGAGTCGGTGATATACTGCGCGAGAATCATCACCGATACACCCCACAGCCAGCGCAGATCGTTTTTTGCCAGATAACTAAAAAGAAGAATGAAAATACAGATGGGGATGGTCGTCAGCGTAAGATGATAGGTTTCTATGCCATGAGGAATTTTGGGGACCGTCCATGCGATGGCTTTTTGTTCGAGCGAGTGTAAGAGTGACTGTCCAACTTTTTTATCCCCGGAAAAGGCTGATGATGACATATCAGAAAATACTAGCTCATCCGCGCCATTCTTGCCATTGGCGCGTTCTTTTTGTATGATCTTGGCACTTTGATAGTCATGGACGTTTAGCTCAGTTGGTTAGAGCGTTCGATTCACATTCGAAAGGTCGCAGGTTCGAATCCTGCAACGTCCACCACGTAAAAATCCCGCGAAAGCAGGGATTTTTACGTGCCCCGTGATCCCGCCTTGCGGGATTTTACGGGGCTCCCCTTGGTTTTGCTTTCGCTGGATTCACGTGGCACAGCCAGCACACAGCTTGAAATTTTTTCTTCAACGTGATATAAGATAGCATCAGTATCTATGATCATTGTTTTGATTATTACAACTTTGTTGCTTATCGTCGCGTTAGTGATCGCGAATATCGGCGCGGAAGTGGTAGAAGATGAACACGCTTTTCTTAAAATCGTGGGAATTTTTTTATTGATTTATGTGGTCGCCGTGACGATCATCGTCTATTTATATAAAACGCATCGGCTGCAAGATTTTCAGATGACTGCGCCAAACTCAGCCACCACGCCGGAAAGTTCCACCAATACGTATGGGTATCAGTAACTCTTTTTCGCAAAGGGATTGTGCGCACAATCCCACCGGAAACCCCCTTTCCCCCTTATCAGGGGGTTTTTCGACCTCCCCCTGATAAGGGGGATTGAGGGGGTTTCGGGTTCGAACATCGCTACACGATCAATGGCAATTCCGCGAGCGGGGTTTTTTCTCCGGTGATGATGCTTTCGATGCGATAGGCACCGTGCGTGGGTGCTTCGATATAACCGTTCCAGGCAAAACGCGCCAAGCCGCCGGAGTTTATCCAATCGAACAACCATTCGTTGGTATAGCGCGGATCGTTTTGTGAGAGTCCGCCGTTTACCGTTTTAAGCCACACTTTGTTAAAATCTTCTTGTGATCCGATAGGAGGGGCCATGATAATCGGAAGTCCAAGACCTGCGTAGAAAGACAATTCACTGGGTTTTGTCCACAAAATATCGGTGGTACGGAGCGTGCGGGTGAAATTTTGGAAATACGTTGCTCGATCCGGATACTGATGAATATGGAGAGAGGATCCGAGCAGGGATTTGAGCCCCAATTTTTTTGCGCCGGCGAGAAAAAAGTCACCAATGATTTTTTTTGTTCCAACCTCCAGATTGAGACGAATTTTTTTTTGCAAAAGGCTGTTTCGTAAACTCGTAAGAAGAATCAAACCCAACTGTTTTTGCGCTCCGGCTCCACCGACGGAAAAAGTGAGGGTGAGCGGATGGGTGGAACGAAAATGACACAAGGATGGTCCCAGTTGATGCTGGAGAGTCTCTTGATATTTTTTGATGAAGATTCCTTGGGGATCAAGATTGCAAATGCGGGCTGCCAAGTCGCGTTTAACGATGTTCGCTTCGGGTCCGCCGATATTTTGTTTTGGCAGGGGAAAACCCGTTAAAAAAATATGATCTTCGGGAACGCCGTAAAGTTTGAGCCGTTCGACCACGCGTCCGTTGGGCGCGAAATATTTGATACGACTTTTTTTTGGATCCCGCGGCGCCCATGTCCGACTGATGTCCGCGTCACACAAAACGATGTAAATGTCACCGGGATAGCCGTACACTTCCGCGGCAAACGCCGGGGCGAAAAATGTGGAAATAAAAGGGATGTTTTTTTTTGACGCGACTTCAATCAAATGTTTCCCCAGACCCTTATGCTCAATGAGATGATAAATTTCTTTCAGTTGCAAATTAGGTTGGCTCAAATCTCGGCGCGGATAAAACGGATCAATTTCCTGAAAATGATCCATGAGATTAAAGATCGCTTGCCCGATAAAGGGAATCGGTTGCAAGCGCGAAACGGTTTCATACAGTTTTTGTGTTCGCAGCCACAAATTTTTTTCCGATTTTGGGATGCCGAGATAGTCATTTGCCGTGATGATTTTTCCATACGCAAGATCTTTTAATCCAAACGCCGCGCGCTCGTGGCCGTACCCTAAATTGACGGAGACCACCCACGCGTCTTTGTGTATGTGCGATTTCATGTCATCCAGTATATCACTTTTTCTTTTTTTGCGGTTGCGCCATCGAAACTTTTGGTTGCATATCAATTTCCGCCACATACTGATCGAATTTTTTGCGATAGGTTTTTTCCACGAGGCGATCAAGAACATCATGTTTTGTGCGCGAGAGGCGTTCTCCGAGTTCCCGCATCACGTCCTCCTTGGCTCGAAACCACGCCCACTCATCGGTATAAATATACCAGGCATGAGCCCACAGCTCTTCTTCCGCTTGTTCCATGAGCGAGGAGGGTGATTCTCCCGCGACGCGCAAAAGCCGTTCAACGTTCTGCAGAAAAAGGGGAGGGTCAACGGGTTCAAGTCCTTGCTCGTTTCTTAAAATTTGTTCGATCATAAAAGACGTCGCGAGCGACCGGTAGAGTTCCGGCAATTCTTGGCGCGGCAAAGAGAAAGAAACAAATGAGTGGGTCATGGATTATTTTGTTAACAAAAAACAGACGCGTCCGGTTCCGTGCTTCCAAAAGGGCGCGTTTTCGACACGTTTCGGATACGGATAGGCGTAGGGTTCTTGTGGCCCGTCCGTTTCAAACGTGGCGCAGAGCTCATACGTGGACGTTGAGAGGACACGGTATTCTATGCCTCCAAGGATTCTCGGATCGATGTAGAGCGATCCGGAGGTGTCGGACAAACTCGCGGGAAGAGTGTTTAGCCTGGCCGCGTGATCGTTTACGACGGAGCGGATTTGTTCCAGACTTTGGACGCGTTGCTCATCGAGTCTGCGCAGCCGTTCTTTGGTCGGCGAACCGGCGACAAAAAGTCCCGCTGCGACGCTGACCGCCACGATGAGCGTGATCGCGATCGCGTAGGCGCGGTGGAGTTTGGGATATTTCATAGCGGCTAGGCGATGGTTGCGTCTTTTTCCTCCTTGCGCAAATCAAGGAGATAGTAGGTAAAGATGCTGGCGGCGATCGCGAGGACCGTCAGGATTTTTAGGACAAAGCGCATCGTCAGTTCTCCTGAAAGCACGTTGGATACGAGCGCGATCAGATCGCCGATGATAACACCCGCGGCAATAAATAAGGTAATATAGGTCAGCCATTTGCGGATTTTAGATCCTCGCTTTTCCGGATCCAGCGCGCCGCTTCTGGCCAGGATCCATGAAATGAGCATGAAGACGGGGAACGTGATAATGAGCGCGGCGGTTGCCTGGCGGATCGTCTCAAGCGAGCCGAAACTTTCATACGAGTAGGTGCCGCGGCTCGGGTCAGGAAGCCAACGGTTGATGAATTGAAAAAACAACGTACCCAAACTAAATGAGCTGACATACAAACTCATATAGAGTACGAGATAAAGAAACGCTTCACGGGCGGAAAGGTATGGACGGCGTTTAGGGATAGGAATCGGGAAGTCACTATCCACATAGGCATCCAAAGCGTTTTTTACCTCATCTTCTTGCCAACCGGCGGCGATCAACTGTTCTTTGATCTTTGCGCGCGGAATGTGGGCCGTGAGAGCTTCTTTGATAAAAGGCTGAAGATCGTTGGACATATGTCTTGAAGCATGGAGCATGGAGCATGAAACGTCAAACACGAGAACATCTGGAAACGATCGGCTCAAAGCTGTAAGCTGTCATCTGTAACCTGTAACCTGTAACCTGTAATGTCCCTATGCGTTATCGATCGCGACCGCAGCCGCGTGAAGGTGGTCGGTCACACATTTTTGAATATCGCCTGATGTGGTTGACGGTTGGTTTTTTATTGGCAGGACTCGCGCTTATCGGCCGTTTTTTTCAATTACAGGTGTTGGACTTTAATATCTATCACGTTTTGGCCGCGGATCAGCATGAAATTCAATCCGCTCTCATCCCCAGACGCGGAACCATTTATGTAAAAGATCGAGGAGATGGCGCGCTCCATCCGATCGCCAAAGATCGAGATGTGTGGCAAATTTTTGCGGCTCCAAAAGAAATAAAGGACGCGCAATCTACGGCTAAAGATTTGGCCGATCTTCTTCGCCTGCCGGAGGAAGAACTCCATGCTAAGCTCGCGATGAGCAGTAGTTCGTATATGGTCATAAGCAAAGACGTCCCCTTGGAAACGATCATCAAAATTCGTGAACGCCGTTTGCGGGGGATAGGCATCACAAAAAGCTTGTCACGATTGTTTCCGGAGGAGGGGATCGGCGGTCATGTATTGGGTTTTGTCGCGAAGGATGATGAAAATCAACGTGTGGGAAAATATGGACTGGAAGGCATGTACGATAAGATACTCTCCGGTGAAGCCGGTTCGCTCATGGCGGAAAAAGATGCGGCGGGTCGCCGATTAACGATTGGAAATTGGCAGCTTAAAGAAGCAAAAGACGGTTCGGATTTGGTGCTCACCATTGATCGCACCATTCAATACACCGCCTGTAAAAAAATTCAAGCCGCTGTCAGGGAGTTTGATGCCGATGGCGGAACCATCGGGATTATGGATACGGAAACAGGGGCTATGCTCGCGTTGTGTTCCACGCCGGATTTTGATCCGCAAAATTACGGAAAGATCAAGGATTTAGCGGTGCTAAATAATCCGGCTACCTTTTATCAATTTGAACCCGGTTCCATTTTTAAGGCCATCACGATAGCCGCCGGCTTGGATACGGGAAAGATCACTCCAAGCACGACTTTTTTTGATTCGGGAGAAGTCACGATCGACGGACATGTGATAAAAAATTCAGATAAGCAGGGGCATGGAGTACAAACCATGACTCAACTTTTGGAAAAGTCTCTTAACATCGGAGCTATTTACGTTGAGCAACTGGTCGGACGCGATGTCTTTAAAGATTATGTATCGCGTTTTGGTTTTGGGGAAAAAACTTTGATCGATCTTTTGTCGGAAACGCGCGGCGATATTTCTTCTCTCAGTCAAAAAGGAAAAGTTTTTCCGGCGACCGCCTCGTATGGGCAAGGAATCACCGTTTCTCCGTTGCAGATGGTTGCGGCGTACGCGGCATTGGGAAACGGAGGAAAACTTTTGCGTCCGTATTTGGTGCAAGAGATTCGTCATCCGGACGGCAAGGTGGAAGTCACCAAGCCGCAGGTGGTGCGACAAGTGATTTCTTCTCGAACCTCTCGTTTGATTTCCGCGATGTTGATCAGCGTGGTAGAACGAGGCCATGGGAACCGTGCCGGTGTGCCGGGATATTATGTGGCCGGCAAGACCGGAACCGCTCAAATTCCGGATCCACGAGGGGGGTATTATGAAGATGCCACCATCGGTTCTTTTACCGGTTTTGCGCCGGCAAATAATCCGCGGTTTGCGATGATCGTAAAGCTCGATCATCCGCGCACCGTAAAATTCGCGGAATCATCGGCCGCACCGGTGTTCGGCGATCTGGCAAAATTTTTGCTCGACTATTTTCAAATCCCGCCGGAACGACCGGTCACAAAATAATTGATTCAATCTGATATTTTTTATGTCTCTTCTCAATATTCTTGAACGCTGGCTCGTTAGTCGCGCGGCCGAGACGATCAAACGTGAACGGCCGCTCGTTATCGCCATCACCGGCACCGTTGGAAAATCAACAACGAAACGCGCGATCGCCGCGTTGCTCAACGCTGACGATCCTGTCACCAGCAAAACTCGCGTCTCGCCAAAAAGCTATAACAATGATTTAGGCGTTGCGCTCACGGTGTTTGGTCACGAAGCTCCGGGACGATCGTTTCTTGCTTGGTGGCGGCTACTCTCGACGGCATGGTGTATTTCTCACGGTTGGCGATCCACGGGCATTCGCACGTTTGTTTTTGAGATGGCGGCGGATCATCCCGGCGATTTGGCGCGGTTGGTGGCGATCGCTCCACCTGATGTGGCAGTGATCACGGCCGTCACACCCGAAGGCGACTCGATCGCCCCCGTGCATCTCACCAACTATTCTTCGGTGCAAGCTCTTACCGAAGAAAAAGCGACGTTAGTCAAAGCGCTCAAATCGAATGGCACAGCTATTCTCAATATGGATGATCCACGAGTGTTTGCCATGCGACATCTGACGGCCGCGCCTATCATCACCTTTGGTTCTGTGGATGGCGCGGAGGTTCGATTGATTCGAGTTCAAGTATTGACGGAGGAAAATGAGTATGGTCGCGTACCCACGGGATTGGAAATTCAACTCGAATCATTAAATCGTTTGCGCACGTTGCGGATTCAGGGTGTGTTTGGGACACCTATCGCTTTTGCCGTGGCAGCAGCTGTGACTGTCGGCGTCGCGCTGGATCTTGGTCTTGATCCGATTCAAGATTTGCCAAACCATTTCCATCCGTTGCCCGGTCGTACGCGCATGATCTCGGGCATCAAACATACGACGCTTCTTGACGATACCTACAACGCCTCGCCGGCGGCGGTTTTATCCGCCATTCGAGATTTAGCGACGATGCCGCTTTTGGAATCGCAGCGCCGCATTGTCTGCTTGGGCGAGATGCGTGAACTCGGCGATCAATCACAAGGCATGCATCGACTCGTCGGTTCGGAAGCGGCCAAGCGGGGAATTGATTTTTTTGTCGCCTGTGGTACACTCGCGCCGGCTATGGTCGAGGGGGCGCTCGCAAACGGCATGAAGGAAGAGCAAATAAAAATTTTTGATGATACGCCAGAGGCCGCGGAATTTTTACGCGAATGGATTCGCCCCGGCGACGTTATTCTCGCAAAAGCATCGGAAGGCAGGCTTGATTCCAAGGGCGTGCGCATGGAGCGCGTCATAAAAGCGTTGATGTTGGAGCCGCAACGCGCGAGTGAATTGTTGGTAAGGCAGGAAGCGGCATGGAAACGCAGATAGCTTCTTAGGCGTTAGCTTCTTAGGCGTTAGTATGGAAACTATTCACTCATACAAGGATTTGATCGTTTGGGAAAAAGCCATGGATTTGGTCGTCCTTATCTACGGATTGACCAAGAGCTTTCCGGAAGAAGAAAAATATAGTCTTACCAATCAGATGAGACGTTGCGCGGTTTCGATTCCATCGAACATCGCAGAAGGGAGAAGGCGAGGGAGCCAGAAAGACTATCGTCAATTTTTGATCATTGCCTACGGATCGGGTGCGGAGTTGGAAACGCAAATAGAGATAGCGGATAGGTTGGACTTTGGGAAAAGTGTCGAAAAAATAAAAGCAAAAGACCTGTTAACTGAAGTTATGAAAATGCTTAACAAGATGATCTCCCTTCTGTAATCTAAGAAGCTACCAGCTAAAGCCTAAGAAGCTCATCACCCATGGCTCGTTCGTCTAACGGTTAGGACAGCGGCTTCTCAAGCCGTCAATAGGGGTTCGATTCCCCTACGAGCTACCACCTAAAAATCCCCACAATCGGGGATTTTTAGGTGTCCTGAACGAAACGAAGTGGAGTTGAAGGGCACGATAACACTTTCCGAAAAACGGGAGGTGTTTTTGTTTTTGGATTGTCGTAAATAATGTAGGTTGACTAAAGTCCTCAAATAAGCAATAAATATAGATACGTTGTTCCTTTCATCATCAATAGCTCAATCCGAGGAACAGCCCTCCGGCCCCGGGGTTAGGGGCACAACGCTTTTTGGGCCAGCATAAATGCTCGCCTGGAAGGAGACAGAGCTATGGGCAACAATCCGTTGGATCTGGTCAAGGGAATCGATGCGCTCGACGTTCTCGCCGTCATCAACCGCCTCGGCGGCCGCGACGCCTGGGAGGACGTCAAGGCTGGTCGCTCGAAGGTCACCCTCGAGCAGGTGATCCGCCTCTGCATCGGCAAGAACGTCCGCCTCTTCATCCCCGAGAGCTTCGAATTCGGTCACGTCGACCTGAACCCGAACTACTACTGGGAGCAGCCGGAGGGCAAGTTCGACTTCGAGTCGTTCATCAAGCGCGGCGGGCTGTACCTCCCGAAGGGCACCAAGCTCCCCTCGGCCGCGCAGATGGAGGATAGTCTGTCGCGCGCTCGTGGAGGAGATCTCCGCCGACGATCAGGTCTCGAACCTGTTCAAGGTGAAGGATCGCAGCCGGGGCATCCGCCTCCCGTGGTTCCTGCCGCAGATGGACATCGACGTCCAGAACCCCGGCAAGGTCATCCACGAGTTCTTCAAGCCGGCCATCAAGGCGGCCTACGAGGAGCAGTTCAATGGCCGCAACTTCGTGGACTACCGTGAGAACGACACCGACGGCCAGGTCACCATCGTGGACGAGAGCCAGCTCCGGCTGGTCTCCGCGCTCCGCGTGGGCCCGATCTTCGGCTGGATCTTCCCGGCCGTCTTCCAGGGCATCGGCATCGAGGGCGACCGCGCCCTCATGAAGACGCTCCCCGCGAAGCACAGGTTCGCGCTGGGTGGCTTCGACAGCCTGATGGCGACGATCCTCCACACGAAGGTGCTCTGCCGCGATGGCAACACCCCCGTGCAGGACCTCGCCTCGTTCCAGTGGCGGGGCCCCGGGTGCTCGCTCTACGTCAGCGCGTTCGACTCGAAGCTCGAGTTCGGCCACAGGGACCTCAGCGCGGGTGGGTGCGACTCGGCGGCTCTCTCCGTCTTCAGGCAGGTGTCGGTCACGTAGCTTGGTTTTCCCCGCCATCAGGCGGATCGCTGCAAAATTCTTGGCGGGGTTATGGTGCAACGCACTGTGACCCCGCCTCTTTCTTTTTAGACAATATCGCATAGGTGCTCGGTACCTTCTTCTACAGTATACAAAATCCATCTACAGCCACCCCGTAACAACTTCGCGCGATAGCATAAGTTTGTTACCATGGAAAGTGTGTAGTATCGTAATATTACGCGATGTGTTAACCGGTGCCCCGCCAGAAGTCTGCGTCGGAGAGGGGGGGGAATTCCCCCCTCTAGCACAGGATTTTTATCGTAAGCTGTTAAAACCCAGCTTTTTTGTTTGCCATTCCAATCCAAACGGACGACAGCTTTTAAGAAAAATAGAAAAGACCATGAAAAAGCTCGTCAATGCTCGCAAAAAAATCGCGCATCCTGGCTTAAGATGACAGAACCTCTCGCAAAATCGCCCAAAAAACACCCGTGACAACTTCGCGCGATAGCATAAGTTTGTTACTATGGAGCTAATAGACATTTCGTGTTGGTGATTTAGTTGTTTTTCTTGTAGATGTAGCTCCGTTCTGAAATAATTAGGGAATATGATCCCTAATCGTCACAAAAAAACATTGCCCGACCTGTCACAAGTCGATGAGTAAATGGGG
>JAUSEV010000018.1 GCA_030649995.1 Candidatus Uhrbacteria bacterium | reverse complement strand
CCTAATTATTTCAGAACGGAGCTACATCTACAAGAAAAACAACTAAATCACCAACACGAAATGTCTATTAGCTCCAAAAAAATAATTTTTTAAAATTAATACGCCGGCCCCCGAGGAATGCGGGACCGGCGCGGAGAGGTTGTGGGGGTGGGTCAGTCCCCCCTGAAGGACCCCCTAGCCGCCGATCATGGTCACCTCCTTGGCAGGTGTTGACCGATCTAGCCACTACTTGACTATACCGTGCCCGATCTCGCGCTTCGGTCAGATGGACGAAATACTCGTTGACCGAACCGCGCTCCAGCGTCTCTTCTCTTTGTTGTTCATCCAACTCACGGTGAAGAGGTTCGCTGACCGAACTGCCACGGGATGTGGCCTTTTAAATCCAGAACAGCTTTTCGGTGGGATGGAACCGAACGTTGTCAGACGGAATAACTGACTAGCCGCCGGATGGTTTCCAAGAGGGCGGCGAAATAAAATACTCAATCACCTCTCGTCAACAGCGAGAATAAAAAAATGAGTCGGGTTCCCAACTCTTCGTCATCGCGGCCATCCTCACGGATCGGCCTACTCCCCAATGAGGGAGGATGGAAACAAGAGAAGGGACGCGGTGGCGGTCCGCGTGCGATGGAGCCAAGCCAAAAGCGAAGCTCTACGTAATGGGACCCAAAAGGTCCGGCGGGGTGTCCGAAACAATTCCCCGTCCAAACAAAACCGCTCTTTTTTCGGAACTTATATAAGCTGTGCGGAGGGCCTATTCGTACAGCTCCCTCCACAAGTCTTTACTGTTCGAGCTTGTCCGAACATGAAGACTGTTGGAGGGAACGCTCGTCACCGAGGAGAGATGGTGAGCGCGTAAAACCCTTTTGCACCTCACAACTGACAACGAAAGAAAGGTAGGTGTCCCATGACCAACGTTCAGCCGAAGACGATTTCGCAGGGGCTCCGTCGCGTGAAGCAGCTCAAGGGGCAGATGGCCGAGTTCGGCAGCCGCGCCGCCGCGTGCGTCTCGTACGAGGAATCGCAGAAGCCCGTGTGGGCGTTCGGCGAAACCCGCGAGAAGCTGCGGACGACCCGCGAGCAGCTCGTGACCCTCGAGGCCGCCATCGCCCGCGCGAACGCCACCGCCACCGTCGAGATCGACGGGAAGCGGATGACGATCGCCGAGGCGGTGCGCCGGCTCCAGGAGACCAAGGCGGAGATCGTCTGGCTCCAGGGGCTGCGGCTGACCGAGGGCGTCGAGAAGCGCCGCGAAAGCGAGTACGACGAGGCCACGGGACGCTCGGTCCCGCGTGTCACGGAGGTCGTGCACAAGACCGAGCTGAAGGAGGTGGACCGCGTGGCCGACGTCGAGCGCCTGCGGAACTACTTCGACCGGCTGAACGACGCCGTCGAGACCGCCAACCACATGACCAAGATCGAGTGGGAGGTGGCCACGGCCTAGCCGGTAACCCTTTGCGGTGGCGGCGCGGGAGATGACGTGTGACCGGATTTCGTTTCCTCGGGGATCGAAGGAAGTGGGTGCCTGCATGGGCTCATGGAATTCGTGAAACAGGAAACTTTGAGCGCAAGCTCAAAAATCCGTCTCGTACAACGAGACGCGATTGTGATCGACGCCGATGCCGATACCGAATCCCAGCGGTGAGAGTTCAGACTTCAGAATCTGAGCCCAAAGCCCTGAGCGATAAGGTCTAAGCGCTAAGCGTTTATCAAAATCCGTTCATGCTGACTCAAACGCGCCGTCCACCCTTTCCTTCTTGTCCCTTCACGAACCCACGATACTCAATCGTGGGCTTTTTTATTTTGGAAAGACCTCTCTCACATCCTCTTCCGTCAAAGGAATCTTCATTTTTTTACGTTTACCTGTAGCGCCACCAACGATGGAGAGATCTGACGGCGCGAGATCGAGTTGTTTGGCGAGAAAACGCAACACCGCCTCATTTGCTTTCCCTTCCACCGGAGGCGCGGCAATGCGAATTTTTAACGACTCTCCCTGCCAACCGACTATTTCATCTCGACTCGCGTTTGGGATAATGATGACCGATAAAATCATACGCGCATCTTTTTTAATTTTTTCAAATCTTCCACCACACCGTCCGGATCGGTTTCCAAATAAAAATTGATGCGGTTTTTCAGTTTTGGATGGTTGACCATGACGCGAAAACCCGCAAGTCCGATAAAGCCTTTTCCCAAATGTTCGTGGCGATCTTTATGTCCGCCAAGTTCCACTTTCGAGTCGTTGCAATGGCTCATCTTAAGTTTGTTGAGACCGATAATTTTATCAAATTGATTGAATGTCGCGTTCACCGTTTCTTTTGTTCTTAAATCATATCCGCTCCCAAACGCATGTTGCGTATCAAAACATACGCCCAACTCCGGATGATCCACGCCCTCGATGATTTGTGCCACATCCTCAAACGTATCACCAATCACCATGCCGGCTCCGGCGGAAATTTCCACGAGTAGCTGTGTTGATCCTTTGTACCCGTCATAAATTTTTTTGATCCCATCTACGACAAATTTCATCGCCTGCGCTTCCCCCATGTCTTTCGCGCTCCCCGGATGGAACATCACATATTTTGCGTTGATGAGCGAACCGCGCTCCAGCTCCTCACGTACGATGCGGATCGAATTTTTTCGAATACGTTCTTCCGCGCTCGCAAAATTAATATAATACGGCGCGTGAATCACCCATTCTTTTAATTGATGCTCCACGCAATTTTTTTGAAATTCCTCCATCATCACATCCGTAATTTTCGGCGCTGACCCGCCTTGTGGCGAACGGCTGAACATCTGAAAAACTTCACAGCCGATCTTGGCCGCGTTCAAGGGCGCGTTTTGAATCCCACCGGCGATCGAAACATGGGCACCGAAGAGCATATGTGTGAAACGTGTAATGAGTAATGGGTAATGGGTAATGGAGAGTGATGCATTACGCATTACTCATTACGCATCCCGATACACATCCCCTTTAACCACTCCACCGTTTTCCGATTGCGCAGCTGGACCGCCACATACTCACGATACTCTGCCGAAGAAACGCGTTCGCGGGTTTCTTTATCTTCCGGTTTGATGTGGGTCAAGATACGATCAACCTCTTTATCTGCTTCTTCTTCGCTCGTCGTGATATTTTCTTTTTTCGCCAACGCTTTGATGAAGATGGCGGCCTTGATGCGACGCATTGCTTGCGGCACAAACTCGATTTTTAATTCATCCATCGTTTTCTTGATGGAAGAAAGATAATCCTGCCACTTGGCTCCTTGTTCCTCAATCCCCTGTTGCAATTCCGCAAGCATTCGACGTACTTCCTCGTTCACGAGCAGATCGGGAATCTCACTAAATGAGGCGCCATCCACCACTTTTTCCAATAATTCGATCTCTCCAGCTTCTTGTGATTTTTGTTCGGCTTCGATCGTCAAATTTTCTTTGAGCTTTTCGCGCAACTTGATCAAACTTTCGATGCCAACGCCTTTGGCAAACTCGTCATTCGCTTCGGGCAACTGTAACTCGAACACGCCTTTTACTTTCACCGTAAAATCCACCTGCTGACCGGCTAAATGTTTTTGATAGTGTTCGGTCGGAAACGGAAGCGTAAATGTCCGCTCTTCATCAGTCTTGATCCCCTCCAACTGTTTGGTAAATCCTGGGACATAGTGGTTCTCGTTCAAATACACGCGATAGTCGCGACTGACTCCGCCCTCCAAAATCACCCGATCCTTTTTGATCTCCAAATCAATCAGCACCAAATCTTCCATGGTGGCGGCACGATCCACTCGCGCTTCCGTGCGACGCATTTTGCGCATCTCTTTAATGGCATCGTCCACCTGCTCATCTTTAATGTTGTGCGGCTTGATGGTGACACGGCATTTGGTGAGATCCGGAAATTCCATCACTTTCGGTTCCACCGGAGCGATGACCGTAAATTTTATGGGCTGCCCGGGTACAAGCTGCTCGACGGAGATCGCCGGCGACCCAATCGTATCAATCCCCTCACTCAAAATCGTTTTGACGTAAAAAGCGCGTACCATGCGCTCAAGCGCGGTTTCCAAAATCTTCATCTCGCCAAACGCACGTTTGGCATCTTCATACGTCGCCTTACCCGGACGAAATCCCGCAATCGGTTTGGCGGTCGTTAAATCTTTAACCGCTTCATCAAGATACGGTTTGGCTTCTTCGAGCGTGATGGTGAATTCGATTTTGACTTCGGACTTTGGGAGTTGGGTGATTTTTGTTTCAGACATAAATTGTACGTTGAGGGTACGCGAAAACGTCAGACCCGTCAATCGCTGATTCTGACTCTCCCTCTTAGCGTAAGAGGGAGTTGGAGGGAGTTAAAATTTAATCAGGCGTTACCCACATAACCCTTTTATTTTTAACTCCTCCTAACCTCCTCTTATGTTAAGAGGAGGAATAGGCCGCTTGACATCAACCGATTTTTGTTATACATATTATTCATCACGGATAAGGCTGCGAGATTCGCACTCAAAACGGAAAAACAAACAGGAGGTGACCCATGGGAGAGGAACAGAGACCGCATTCGGCTCGTGAGAACCGCGGGTTGGTGGACAGCATCGCGCGCGAGATCATTCGAGAGGAGCGGATCGTGCTCACGAGTGACAGGGATCGCTACACAAAGATCCTCACTCGTACCCACGTTCTGCTGCCCGGACCCGACACCGCGGCGTACGTCGGGCACCTGCGCCAACTGATCTGGAATAAAGTCCGCAACAAGGTCTGCCGAATGAGCGCGGAGACCATGGGTCGAATCGCGAGCACCGGTTCCTATGACAACCTCAGTGCTCAAAGCACATCGCTCTACCAGGTTCACAACTGTCAACCATGGCTTGAAGAACAGGACTCCGGCGATCATCTCCTCATCCTGATCGCCACGACAACGGTCATCGCTCGCATGTGGGACATCCTGAACGAGGAGTTCCGCGCGAAGCAGGCAAAGGCTGCGGCTCCGGCCGAAACTCCCGCGTCCAAGTAACCTCGTCCTTTCTGCAACATCATCACTCCGATGCTCATCGGGGTGTTTTTTATTATTCCTCCTCTTGTCTCTCTTCTTAAATCTGTTACCATCCACATTACTCATTATTAGTCATTACTCATTACGCATTGCGCATTACTTAATCGTTGATGCTATGCCTCTCCAAATCGGTATCGTCGGCCTTCCGAATGTGGGAAAATCCACGCTGTTTTCGGCGATCACAAAAAAGCAGGTGGATTGTGCTAACTATCCGTTTTGTACTATTGATCCGAATGTCGGCGTAGTGGAAGTTCCGGATGAACGGTTGATGAAACTTGCGGCGCTCGATAAAAGCGCAAAGATTGTGCCAACGGTGATCGAATTTGTGGATATTGCTGGCCTTGTGAAAGGCGCATCCGAGGGACAGGGTTTGGGAAATAAATTTTTGTCGCATATCCGCGAGGTGGATGCGATTGCACAAGTGGTACGCGCGTTTGAAGACACAAATATCTTGCATGTAGAAAATTCCATTGATCCAAAACGCGATGCAGACACGATCAACACGGAACTCGCCATCGCGGACTTGGAAGTGTTGACCAAACGCCTACAAAACGCGGAAAGACAGATGAAGTCCGGCGTGACAAAAGCGCTCGAATTTGAAATTGCGACGATCAAAAAAACGATTGACGCGCTTGATCAAAATAAAATGTTGCGTGATTTTGAGTGGACGGATGAAGAGCGGATGATTCTTAAACCGTTGAGTCTGCTCACGATGAAACCGATGATGTATGTTGCCAACGTGAGCGAATCAGATGTAGGGGCAATTCATGAATTGCCCCTACGAGGGAGCGCCATTCCCATCTGCATCAAAATGGAATCAGAGCTGGCTTCTTTGTCGCCAGATGAAAAACACGAATATCTCGCGACCATGAATCAAACCGAATCCGGACTCGATCGTTTAATCAAAGAAGCCTACACTTTGCTCGGTCTCATCACTTTTTTAACCAGCGGCCCGGACGAGGCGCGTGCATGGACGGTCAAAAAAGGAACAAAAGCCCCACAAGCTGCCGGCGTTATTCACACGGATTTTGAAAAAAACTTTATTCGCGTGGAAGTCACTAACTGGAAAGATTATCTCGCAAATGGCGGCGAAGCCGGTTGTCGCGCCAAAGGTTTGACGAGGATTGAGGGGAAAGATTATGTCATCCAAGATGGCGACGTGTGTTATTTCCGGATAGGAATCTAAATTCTGTGGCTCAAAAACGAATACTCGCCGCAATATATTTATCCTCATCTGTCACATCACCACACGCATGAGAGATAATAAAAGTTTTGTCTTTAACGTTTACAGCTAAGTTTTGGCTGTCACACAACCCTGTTTCCGAGTAGATTACAGCATCCCAAGAACCAACTTTTATTTTTTGAGCTGGTTTTGTCTTATCCTCGTTTCGTTTGGCAAGTTCATCAAGAGAAACTTGTTTTTTCCAAGAAAAATACAGCGGCCGAATCACCCCGCAAGCCTCAAAGGTTGTATAAGGACCAAAATGGATACTGGATTCTCTTTGATCAAATTCTTTCACGCGCTTATCATCAATCATCCAGTCAGAGGAGTAAGGAACTTCTAAAGATACCTGTGCTTGGGGGATAGTGACACGCGTCCAGACCGGCTTCGCATCCATACGCAGATGAGAGTTGATATTTGAGCAATTCTCTCCCTTGTCCTCCAAATTATTCAGTCGTGCAATATCCGCTTGCGTTGCATAAACAGGCTCTGATGCAGACGGTAGTTTTGGAGCAACGTTTTTCGATTGAGCGCATCCGGCCCCGAATAGGATAAGCGAAAACAAAATAAAATAAACATTTTTCATACATCACAATCAATGATTAATGTATTCATTACGACAACATTCTCAAAAACTGTCAAAATTCATCCAAGATGGGGACGTGTGTTATGTTCGGGTAGATCCGCTATGTAGAAATGTTATTGACGATCGGTTCCGAAGGCTCTTTTTTTTGACTACACTCAGCGTCCAAGTGAATGCCGTAGAATATTTATCGCAAAACTTTTTTATAGAGATTGAAATACTCTTGAGCCACTCTTTCCCAACGAAACTGTTTTTCAACATAAAGACGAGCTGCTTTCACTAAGTTCATTCGCAGATCAGGATCATGCATGACTTCGTTGATTGTATTCGCTAAAATATTGACGTCACCCGGTTGAATGAGCACCCCCGTTCTCCCCTCATCTAGTATAAACTTCAGCCCACCAACGTTACTCGCGATCACGGGAGTGCCCGAAGCCATGGCTTCCAGCCCAACAAAGCATAAAGTTTCTTCTCGAGTTAATGACGGGATGACCACAACGCCAGCCGCTGAGTAGAATTTTTTTAAAACCGCTGATTGGCGAGGCCCTAAAAAATCAAGAATGCGGACATTTGTTAGCCCTTGGCGCACCGCTTGTTCTCGTAAAGCAATCGCTTCCCACCCACCGCCGATGAGAACGATCGGGAAATGAATTTTTTGTGCAGCCTCTAACAAAAGATGGAACCCTTTCCGTTTTTGAAAACGACCGACCGCGAGCACGAAACCTTTGTGCGGTAATCCGTATTTTTTTTCTATACTCGTCGAGTCGACATGCGACAAAAAGGAATCCGTATCAATGCCGCCCGGAATATACGTCACTTTGTTTTTAAAACTTTTTGGCAACAGAGACTGTATCCATTCCTTATGATCAGGCGAATACCCGATCAAATATTTTACGTTCCGAAAATAGTGTATTGATCTTTTTAAGTACCGGTCATCCGCCTCCGTCACTTTTACATCCGCTCCGTGCGACGTAATGATGGTAGGAATTCCATACTCCTCACCGATTCTTGCGGCAGCCCATCCACCCGGCAATAAGAGATGGCCATGGATAAGGTCGGGCTTTATCATATCAACCAATTTGAGAAGACTGCGATATGCACCATTGAAGTATTCTTCCAATTCGTGATCACTCAATTGATCATATTGTTTCGCCTCCGGCCAATATGTACTGGAAGCACCCGTCACCTGAAACGGCAACTCCCAACTATGTTGCCGCTGTGTGATGCTCACATTTGGCGGCGTTGGAAATACGACATGAACTTCAATCGTCGAATAGTATTTTAGGAGAGAGATCGTTAAACTGCGGAAATCATTCGACGCACCACCACCGAAACAGGCATGCGGATAGCAGTGGAGTATTCTCATATTATTTATAATCCGTTAAAAACGGATATTTACTCTCAACTTCTGCAAGAATAAATGAGGAGATTTTTGGCGTCTTTTTTAATTCCTCATCACTGATATCTTTAATAATTCGTGAAACTTCAGCGCCACCTTTTTCGACTTCAACGATAAACTGTGATGGATTTTCCAACGCGGTTCCCGTCTGTGCCATCATATACACATTAACATGCTGGTCCAATGCTGTAGAGATTTTTCGAGCCAGTATCCGAGTATAATAATCGTAAACCTTTCCGACAAAGTATGTGGGATTTTTACCGTTCGGAGCTTCAACGGTGTAGGGTCGCACGCTGGGAATAAATCCAACTGAGCGATTACCCCGGCCAACGATCCCCTCATCTCCCGATTCCAGCGCAGTTCCCTTTGCCAGTACAAATAAATCGCCTATATCCTCATTATCTCTTGTATTCAAATCAACCGTAGCGTTGTACTCGACCCCTAAATAATTTTCCACGTAGGCAAGTATTTTTGTTTTCAATCGCTCTTTTTCAGACTTGTAAAATACGAGCGATGGGGTTTTTTCACCAATAAACGGAATGCACATGGTGACCGAAACCCTCTTGCCCTTTCGCACAATCATTGTTTTTATATCGAACCCAATATGGGGATATTTTGGTTGAAAAGGTTTGTCATAAAAAATAATTTTTTCTATATTCTCAGCAAGATGCTCCATTTTTGAGTACGGCCAATATGAGACCAAGCACGCAGTATCGCCGGCACGAGGAAGCCACACCTCCGGGAGATCATCGACCGACTCGGGTCTAAACCACTTTTGCCCTTTATGCGGATTGCCGGCGGCGCGATTCAGAAAATCATAAAAATCAAGATCATGCTCCGTGTTGATGGTAGGCAACGCATTGGATAGAAATTCTTTTGTCGCACTTCTCGCAATTTCAAAAATGGGGATTTCTTCCCCTCCAAATGACGTGCTCATCCGCCCATTAATGAGAACCCGCATTGGCTTCAAAAGTGATCCAAAGCCGAATCCCGCGCGCGACTGCCCGCCGAGCAAAGCAATCTTATCGACATTGTGATGGAGAATATATCCAAATTTATTTAAGCAGTATTGCGCATATTTATACGAAATAACGTCGGCGACACCATCCGCTAAAGTATCCGGATGCCCAAAACCTTTCCTTTCCACAATTTCGATCTCCTGCTTGTCTATACGCGGCTTGTCGTTCAGAATAATATCGATTTTCATACCTTTATTTTTTATGGTAAAAACTGGGACGTATTGATGTCTCTCGTGAAGAGCATAGGGGAATATGGTGAGATTGTCTATTAAGAAAATGCGGGTCATTGAGCCCCTCACATCCTTTCATTTTTTGCAAAATTTGCTATACTTTCCTTATCATGAGCAGATACTCCCTGGAAAAATTAATGAAGCGATTCATATGAAATCATCAAACAAGAATATTTATATACTCATCGGCGGTGGCTGTCATACCGGGCATGCAAAGACGAAGCTGGTCACTGAAATTGAGGGGTGGTTGATATTGAAAAAAATTACTGTTGCAAAATTACTTTTTATACCATTCGCAAAAGATCAAACCGATTGGGAAAAAACTCTGAACAAGTATAAAAAGTCAATTTTTTCAAAACTCCTGAAAGAAAAGAGGGTGTCCATATCGACCGCAAGCACAAACCCCAAAACATTACAGGGGCAGTTGCTTCATGCCGACATATTATTTTTTGGTGGTGGGAGCGAATTGAATTTAAAAAAAATTTTCAATCGTAGAGTAATCCCCAAAACGGATAAAATAATTATTGGCACTTCTGCCGGAACAAATTTTTTATCAAAATTTTATTTCTCCAATGATCGAGGAATGATTGAGGCCGGTCTTGGGGTTTTACCAATCAAAACAATATGCCATTTTTCGAGTGAAAAAAATGAGAAAGCATCTTTATTATCCTTGAAGGGGGGGCCTGTTTTCCCTATAGGAGATAATGCGTATGTTACGCTGATCTTTTGAATGGTGCTGTCAACACTATATGGAAAAAATTCCCATTGCACCTCTCATAACTCCCGGGGAGGGCGCTCCGGAAAAAAGAGAGAGGCTTGTATTTCGAGCGGGTATCTCTCCGACAGAATCAAACAAAAAAATTGGCCCGGTACGATCACACCTTTATAATTACGCCTTCGCAAAAAGCGAGGCGTGGAAAGGAAAGGACTCAACGATCATTTTCCGCGTTGATGATACAAACAAAAAGAAGCACACGCGAGAAAAAGCTGAAGACCTCTTTCGTTTTTTTTCCGACACTTTAGGGTTTCATTTTGACATTACGCCGGAGAACGCGGAAAAAGAAACGGGGCAGTCCGTCTTTCAATCAGAGCGTCAAGAAATCTATCGGAGATATGTCGAGGAACTTTTCGACAAACAGGTCGCTTTTCTCGATAAGGATTCTGGGCTCGTTTTGTTTGATATCAAAAAATTTATAGATGAATATGCGGATACGCTCGAAATAAAAGATCTCCTTCGGGGAACAATTAAATTTAAGTTAGAGGAAAATTTGAGACACGGTCAAAAGTTTTTCCCTCTACTGCGATCCGATACAAGCGCCCTCTATCACCTGACCTCCGTTGTTGATGATGAAACTTTTGGCGTGACGCATGTTGTGCGAGGAGAAGATAAACTTTCAATTGCTGAATTTCAGGAAATGGTACGCGTCGCACTTGGATTTGAGCCGAAGCGCTATCTCCACACCCCGATGCTTCTCGATACGGATGGCAAACTACTGAAAGGTACAGTCAAATTTGATGATTTTATAAAACAAGGGATTGTACCTCATGCACTCATTTCCTACATGATCTCTTCCGGATATGGGAACCCGGAAAAACTATACCCTTCGATGGATACATTCATAAGGGGATTTGATCATACTAAAATACATAAAAATAGTGGCAAGTTTGATCCAAAAAGATTAGAAGATATTAACGGAAAACTCCTAAGAAAAATCTCTCCTGAAGTATATATTTCCTCCATTGTGCTCTATCTCTCAAAGTGCGGAGAGGACCGATTGATCGAAATCCTGAAGAGTGATCAAGGACTTCAAAAAATTCTCATCGTGCTCAGAAGAGAACCTGGGGAAAGTGCCCAGATCATGAAAAGTATTATCGAACCACAGTTCGAACCAATCCGAGAGGACGATCGAGCGGTGACGCAACAAGTGATTTCAGAACTTGAGAAAGATACTGAAACAATGCCATCCGCAAAGACGCTTGGACTGGATCAGAAGGCTGTATACGATTCCATACGATGGATATTGGTTGGAAAATACACCTTTCCAAATATCGCTCATGTTTTTGAGTATTTGAAAGATAATAAGATGCTCAATCAGCGTGTTGCTTTTGCAAAAAAAATCTTAATGGATACGTTGCCCCAATAGAAAAGCAGCGATCGGGATTGTTTTCAACGTACGCACACTCGCTGCGATTTTTTGACTATATTATTTTTCAAAAAAAATCATACATTCTATGTTACCCCCGATGATGGCCGTCAAATTTAAGACTACAAATCGCATCAAGTGCCTCTCTTATGCTATCGTCTGCGCATGCAATTTGACTGGCATCCGCCTTCAACCGTTTCCTCTCTCGCCGGTTATGCCGGCACGGCGTTCTTGATGGGGATTGCATTGCACAGTTTTTGGCCCTATCGATCCTTTGATCATCTTCTTTTAACCTTTCTCATCGTAGGGGCGATAGCTCTTCTGGCATTTTTTTGGTCTCATGCGCGGCTGCGTTGCATCGCTTTTTGCGTGTTAGGTATGGCTCTGGGTGTATGGCGTTTTGACATGATCCGTCCATCTCTGCCAAGAGGACTCATCCCCTTTTCATCGCGAGGGTTGGCTTTTTTGAGTGTTCCGCGATCCCTCTCCCCTTCTCAAGAACTTTCTTCTTGGTTAGGCCGCGGACGAAAATTTTTTACCGGACGAGCCCAACAACTCTTTACACCGAACGAAGCGGCTCTCTTAACAGGCATCTTATATGGCGAACGCCAATTTTCTCCAACGCTTAAAGAGCAATTTCGGCGAGCAGGGCTCCTTCATATCGTCGCCGTCTCCGGTTCAAACGTCACCATTATTGTTGCTCTTCTCATGCCCATTTTTCTGGCCTTTCGCTTGTCGCGCAAAATCGCTTTTGTGTTTCTTTCGACCGCTCTTTTTCTTTTTGTCTTATTTGTAAACCCCTATGCCTCCGTGGTACGCGCGGCTCTCATGGGTTGGCTCTTGGAGCTTGCTCCACTTGTGGGTCGCATCCCGCGTCCTTCACGTTTGCTGCTTGTGGCTGCTGTTGTTTTTGTGGCTTGGCAACCGTGGGGTCTCTTTTATGACGCGAGCTTTGCTCTGTCTTTTTTGGCGATGTGGGGACTGCTCACATGGACTCCGTGGTTTCAAGAACATCTGGAACGAGTCATCCCATGGTCATTTATTCGACAAACAACCGCCACAACTTTGGGTGCCACGCTCATGACCATTCCCTATACCGCGTGGGCCTTTCGGCAGGTAACGCTCTTTGGTCTTCTCACGGGTCTTTTGGCATTACCGCTTGTCCCATGGATTATGATCTTGGGAATTTTGTCTCTTCTTCTCCCATCTATTATTTTTATTTTACCCGCGCGCGGTTTTTTAGATCTGATTCTTGTGATCGCGCGTATTCCAAATCTCTTCCCGTTTGGGACGTGGTCAAAGTTATCCACTCCCGGCTGGGTGATGCTTGGCGCCTACGCTCTTTTATATGCCATTTGGCTTTTTGTACAGCGAAAAAAACGACTTATCCACGGTCATCACGCATTTTTTTCAAAAAAAATGTCAACAACCGACCGACTGTCAGACGAGTTTAACAAAAAATAAAAAAGGGTGATCATCCAATCATCACCCTTGGATTCTCTCGTTTTATCCGAACGATGGTGCGTTTGTTTTTGCCATTGTTAGCATGTATAAACAAAAACTTTGACCGACATTTCGATCCGCCTTATCGTAAATGCAAGGCAGCAAGCCTTCATCGACAACGACAAAAAAGAATAGTTCTTTCCTGATCCATACAAACGAAAACGAACGTTGACTTCTTCGTTCGCTTCAGCGGTGACCTTCGAGCACTCTCGACTCAAAGTGTTCACCACGTGTCCGGGTTTCCGCATTCAAACCTCGCGCGTCAAAACAAAAACTTTCGTTCTCTCGTTTGATCAAAAAAGACAGTGGAGCGTCTGTGTTGTGGGGCATACGATTCGACAAACATCGAATCCGCTGGTCACGACATAAGATACTGACCGTATTCCACGGAATCAAGGAAGGGTCTCGCTGTCTCGTCATAAAAAAGGGCATCTTTCCTCCTCGCCCTCTCCTCAAGAACAATTTTTCTTTGTCAGATCCCTATCGAAAGAGCGGGTCATGATTCCCTCCGATCCGCTCTCCCCCTCAACCTCGTATGAACTCTTCCAACTTTTCTCCTCATAGGCTCATGCCATGGGCGTTGCTCTCCCTCACCTCGCTCGCGATGGGATGCGCCAAAACTCCCGTGCGGATTCCATCCGGTCCTCACCTCCTCATCCCGAATGGACTGACGGCTCGCGTCGAGGGATCGATTTTGCGCTTGGAACCGGATACGACCAACACCGAACGTTGCGCCATTGAACTCCAGATGGATGATGGTCAAGTGCCGCCCGTCACCCCGGGTAATGGCTCACGCGTGAGGTTTGCTCGACCATGGAATCACGGATTCGTCTTTCTCACTTACTGTCCTGACCAAACCGCTTTATCTGAAACGGAAATCAAAAACATTTTATGGAATAATCTTTCGCCTTAAAGAAGCCCCTCTCCTTGTGTCCGTAACGCGTAGCGGATGCAAAGGGCGGGCTTCTCCACCGAATCTATCGGTGAAGTGGGCCATGTTCCTTAACAACTCAACGCAAAAAGCCAAAGGAGATTTCTCATGCGTCGCATCCTGTCGTTCCACGTTCCCTCGTCCTGGCCGGTGTTCGTTGCTCTCATCTCCTGGTGCCTGTTCTTCGCGGCCTTCCTCTCGGCCTGCCGTCAGAGCTTGCTCGAGGACTGGAGCAGTCAGACGAAAAGCAACCTCGTCGCCTGCGGCGTGTCCACGGTTCGATATCCGACGAACCGCGAAGGCTTCGATCGCCTCTACCAGAACCGCGGCTTCTACAAGGATGGCAACCACCTGGGACGTGACCTCGCGCTTCCGGAAGGCACGCCCATCCACCCCATCGCCTGTGGCACGGTGCGCTACTTCGGACCGGCATCCGGTTACGGCACGCTCGTGGTCGTCATCGAACACCGGCTCTCCGAGCCGCGCATCGTCAAGAACGGTCTGGAAGAACAGGTCACGGTCACGAGCTTCTTGTCCATCTACGGACACATGACCATGCTCAAGAACGACGGAACACGGCTCGCCATCCGCGTCGGTGACACGGTGAGCCCGGAAGATGTCATCGGTTACATCGAGAACGACGCCCGTAACGGCGATGGAGCCGAACATCTGCACTTCGGCATTCGGCTGCAGACCATGTCTGCCGCCCAGGCAACGGATCAGAGCTGGTTTCGTGGGTATGACACCACGCCCTCCCAGCTCCGGTGGTTCGCTGACCCCGCGGGTTTCCTCGATGTTCTCATGACCCAGGGTATTGCCGTTCGTTCCCACCCGATGGGAACGGTGCTGACCAATCAGCGCGAAACGGGTCTTGCCTGGATGGTGGGCGAACACGACGACCTGCTCCAGATCGATCCGTTCGACATGGAGTCGGAGCATCTCACGTCTCACTGTATCCCGACGAGCGAAGAAGAGCTGGCTTGCTACGCCAAAGGTTCGGCCTATCAGCCGGAACTGACCGCTTCTCAGCTGCTCAAGTTCGACGACGCCTCCGCGGTCTACGAGTACCAAAACAGACCGAGCCCCGTACGCTACGTCTTTATCTCCCAGGAAGCCTTCAACTCTTGGGGCTGGAAGAACGCTCAGATCGTGACAAAACCCGCAAGTGAGCGCCCTGCCTTTTTTGCCCGCTACCAAGACAAGGGGTTCCGTCGTCTGCGAGACGGCAGCCTGGTCAAAGGCCGATGGGCAAGTGAGGTCTCGGTGGTATCAAACGGTCGTCGGCTCCCGATCTTCGACTGGACGACCTTTCTCGCCATGGGATATCGAGCGGAACAGATCATCGAAGTCGATCCGCTCACGCTGGATGAAGTCGCCTTTCCGCGAGGACCGACGATCACTCCCGAGACCGCCGCCTATTGCGCTTACCCGAAGCGGTGCGGAAACGGTTCTTGCGACGCGGGAGTCGGTGGCGGTGGGATCGAAGCGGATGCAAGCGTACCGTCCGATCTCTCCGTGAACGTTCCGGACATGAAACAGGTTCTCAAGCAGCCCGAGATCTGCAACGGTCTCGACGATGACGGAAACGGATCGATTGATGAAATCTTTCTGTGCCCGCTCGGTCGTCACGGACCCCTCTGCGTGACCTCGTGTGGTGTCGCCGGCTTTCGCGTGTGCGAAGCCCCTGCCTGCGACTGGAGCCTGACCTGCTACACATTCTCGGAAGTCTGCGACAACGCCTTCGATGATGACTGCGATGGAAAAACGGACTGCGCGGACGGGGATTGCCTGAAGAACCCCTTGTGCGCACCGAAGCCGGACATGGGTTTCGCGCCTCCCGACATGGTCTCGTCACCTCCGGACATGAGTGCCTTCCGAGACTTGGTCATGCCCGGACTCGTCGATGTCGCAAAACCCAACCTCGTGGAACGCCGCCTGTGGATCGAGGCCGGGGCAAACCTCAAAGCCTCATGCCCGCAAGGACTCATCATCGTCATCTGGGATCCGCAGGGAAAGCAGGTGCGCTCCGTTCCCGGAGCGGCACTCGATGTCCCGATCGGCATCAACTGGCACGGATGGGTCATGACCACGACCGTGTGCGGTAACCAGTACCATGGCGGATGGATTCCGAAAGGCGGTTCGGCGCGTGATGCCGGATTTGCCTCGGTTCGTCTCGACGGAAAAGAACTGGTGGGGAACGCGCAGATGGTTTGCGCGGATCCGTACGACGGCCTCTTCGACTTCAAGATTGCGGTCCCTCTCGCCGGAGAAGACGAGGGTTCCTGCCCCCGGTAATGCTCACACGCTTCTCTCGCCTCACTCACTCCTGATCTCGAGTGAGGCTTTTCTTTGGCTGACCTTCCACCCTTGACGACCCTCCTCCCCCTCCCCACAGAAGAAATGCTAAAGTATCTATCGAACTAAAATAGAACACTCAATCTTCATTTTAATCTTATGTCTAAAAAATCTGACGAACGCGACAGTCGGGGTCTTGCCGCGCAAACCGCCATTGATCAAATCAAAGAAAAATTCGGTGAAGGCTCCATCATGCGATTAGGCGAAGCGCATCGCATGCAAGTCGAAACCATTCCAACAGGTTGTCTTTCCTTAGACCTCGCGCTCGGTGTTTTTGGCGTTCCCCGCGGACGCATCGTGGAAATTTATGGCCCGGAAGCTTCTGGAAAAACGACGCTCGCGCAACATATCATTGCCCAGGCTCAAAAAATGGGTGGCATTGCCGCCTTTGTTGATGCCGAACATGCGCTTGATCCTGAATATGCAAAAAAAATCGGTGTGAACGTGGACGAGATGCTGATCTCACAACCGGATACCGGTGAACAAGCGCTTGATATCGTTGAGACCCTCGTGCGATCTAACGCGATTGATGTGGTCGTTGTTGATTCAGTCGCGGCACTGACTCCCAAGGCTGAAATCGAGGGTGAGATGGGCGATTCCCACATGGGATTGCAGGCACGCCTCATGAGTCAGGCGCTGCGTAAACTCACGAGCATCGTGTCGCGTTCTAAAACGATCGTCATCTTCATCAACCAAATTCGATTAAAAATAGGGGTTGTGTTCGGCAATCCGGAAACGACCACCGGCGGCATGGCTCTCAAATTTTATTCCTCCGTTCGCATCGAGGTCCGACGCTCGGCGCAAATCAAAATAGGCGAACGTATTATCGGCAATCGTGTGAAAACAAAAATCGTCAAAAATAAAGTGGCGGCGCCGTTCCGCACCTGTGAATTCGACATCATGTATAACGAAGGCATTTCCATCCCGGGTGATCTGCTCGATTCGGGCGTAGAACTCAATGTGATCAATAAGAGTGGAAATTCCTACTCCTATCAAGGAGAGAAATTGGGAGTTGGCCGCGAAAACGCCAAAGCCACCTTGCGCGAACGACCTGATCTCATGAAAGACCTGCGGGCAAAATGCATTGAGGCGTGGCAAACACGAGAAGAATCACACCAACTCCCTTCACGTCCGGCGGATAAAGATGCGGAAGAAGACGTGCCGCCACCGGAAGAGAGTTGATAGTGACCTGATCTTGGGTTACAATCAGGGGGAAATTTCCCATGTCTCGTCGAAGAAAAAACTCCCATCTTTCCTTACACCCAAAAACCCGCCGTGGGATCGCGGTGGTTTTTTTGTTCGCTTTTGCCGCGCTGCTCCTGCTCGGCATGTTTGATGCTGCCGGAGCTTTTGGCAAAGTTCTTGATGAGGGGATTTCCCATGTTTTTGGTTGGGACAAAATTCTTCTTCCTTTTATTCTCATCGCTTGGGGTTTCTTTTTGATCGATCCGGAAAAACTCCGACTCCGTTTCACCAATACCGTTGGTTTTTTTCTCCTCTTCCTCACCCTCAATCCGTTGGTGCATGCCGTGAGCTTTCCGGATCGACGACCGCCATTTGATGACGCGGTCATACGAGTAGCCGGTGGAAAACTCGGCGAGTTACTCGCTTTGCCACTCATCCAAATGCTTGGACTTGCCGGTGCCATAACCGTCACCTTCGCCCTTTTTATCGTTTCCCTGCTTCTCATCTTTAATACCACGCTGTCACAAATTTTTTTCGCCTTGCGTTGGATGTGGAAAATTTTGTGTCTTTTTGGTCATGCGCTTCTTTATCCTTTCAAACAATGGTCAATCAAACGACGCGAAGCGCAAGTGGCGGCGCAACTCCTGACCGTCATCCCTCAAGAACAAGGATCGGATAGACTGGCGACGGAAGAACTTCCCGGCATCGCGAGAAAATCCCTTGCTGATGAAGATCAAGAAGAGAATCAAGATCATGAAACAAAAGAACAAACACCTCCACGGAAACCAAAAAAACATCATCCTCTCATCGCCATTCCTTTGGAACTGCTGGAACGTCGAGATCAACGCCCGACCTCCGGAGACATTACCTATAATCGCGAGGTCATCCGGCGCACTCTGGATAAATTCGGCATTCCCGTGGAAATGGCCGAGGTATCGGTGGGGCCAACGGTCACGCAGTTTACTCTCAAACCGTCAGATGGCATTAAACTCACGAGGATCACCAGCCTTCACAATGATTTGGCGCTCGCGCTCGCCGCGCATCCGATTCGCATTGAAGCTCCCATCCCGGGGAAATCTCTGGTCGGAATTGAGGTGCCTAATCAATCGGTTGCCACCGTGGGTTTGCGGGAAATTTTGGAATCAAAAGAATTTAGAGATCGAAAAACCTCTTTGGTCTTTTCTCTGGGAAAAGATGTGTCCGGCAAACCGTGGGTGACGGATCTCGGCCGCATGCCGCATCTGCTTGTGGCGGGCGCGACCGGTTCCGGAAAATCCGTCTGCTTGAACACCATCATCATGTCCTTGCTCTACACCAACGGACCGGATGATCTCAAGCTGATTATGGTGGATCCAAAACGCGTTGAGTTGCAAATCTATAACGGGATTCCGCATCTCATTACTCCGGTCATCACAAAAGTCGGCGAGACCGTGAACGCGCTCAAATGGGCTTTGCGTGAAATGGATCGGCGCTATGATCTGCTCGCAAAATTCGGGGCGCGTGATCTTGCGGGTTACAACAGCCGCGTGCAAGACCGGCTTCCTTATCTCGTGATCCTGATCGATGAATTGGCCGATCTTATGGCCACAGCCGCGGCAGATGTGGAAGGCCCGATCGTTCGATTGGCGCAAATGTCCAGAGCCGTTGGCATTCATTTGGTACTCGCGACACAACGTCCTTCCGTAGACGTCATCACCGGTCTCATTAAAGCCAACTTTCCCGCGCGCATCGCCTTTGCCGTCGCTTCGTCCACGGATTCGCGCACCATTCTTGACCAGCAAGGGGCGGAAAAACTGTTGGGTCGAGGAGATATGTTGTTTTCGACCGCAGAACTTGCCACGCCCAAACGCATTCAGGATTCTTTTGTATCCGAAACGGAAATCCATCGCGTGGTGGAATTTATCAAATCAAAATATGAACCGGCCGATTATGATTTTACGGTGACGGAACGCCATCAAAGCGGAACGGTGTTTGGCGGAGGAGGAGATGTGAGCGACGAAGATTCGGATGACCTTTTGCCGGAAGCCAAAGAGGAAATTTTACGTGCCGGAAAAGCCTCGGCCTCTCTTTTGCAACGTCGCTTAAAAGTCGGATACGCTCGCGCCGCTCGCCTTTTGGATCTCTTGGAAGAAGAAGGGTTCATCGGTCCGGGTGACGGCGCAAAACCCCGAGAACTTTTGAAAGCGGACTTCACCAACCAACTCCCCTCCTTACCAACAAATCCACAAGATGAAGCGATGGAAGCGGATCGCCAAGAAACCGTCAGTTGAAAGTTGTCCGCTGTAAGCTGATAGCTGTAAGCTGACCCTTGCCCATGTTTACCCATAAATCCATCAATCCCTCTTCCCATGTAGGGCACGATCTTCGAGAATTGCGGGAACGTTCCGGATGGAGCCGCGAAGCGGTCGCGCGTGAAACAAAAATTCACGAATCATCCATTCGCGCTCTCGAAGAAGAACGGTGGAATGAGATTCTTGATCCCGTATACGCGGAGCGTTTGGTGCGTGCCTATGTAAAATTTTTGGGCGGCAAAGAAAAATATTTCGTTCAAAAATATCGCGCCTGCTTACGAGAGCATCAACTCGGAAGCCACTCTTCCGAGCGATCGCCGCGCAAACGACACATTCGCGCTTTAGATTTGGCCGTTCTCTCGCGCTTTGTCGCCATCGGCGGATTTTTGCTTTTCGCGCTCATCTTGGGAGGATACGTGTACTTTCAAGTACGCACGATCCGCGTACCACCGCCACTATTCGTTGAAACCCCGATAGATGGAGCGCGCTTAGACGAACCTATCGTGCGCGTGCAAGGAAAAACATCGCCTGAAGCAACGGTGGTGGTCAATGACCGCCAAGCCATTGTCCAAACGGATGGCACTTTTTTGATTGATATTGATATTCCACGAGGAACCGTCATTATCACCATTTCCGCAAAACGACGCCACGGACAAGCTGCAACAATCTCGCGACGAGTGATCTTTGACAGGCCATTGCCTTCTTTTAAATAAAAAGGCGTTAGGCTAGGCACTAGGCGTTAGGCGTTAGGCTTTAGGCGCTAGCTAGAGCCTAAAGCCTGATGCCTGATGCCTGATGCCTGTTTAATCATCCCTTAAAAACTGCAAAGCGAGGCCACATCTATAAGGAGGTTCCTCCTGACGGCGGGAGGAGAGAGTTTATCCCCCTACGCATAAAGCTTCGGGGGACACCGCTTTCAAGAAAAACCAAGAGACGTACTTCGCTTCGCAGTTTTCGAGGGACGAATGGCAAACTCAAGAATAGAAAATTTTTTATGTTCCGTCAAGAGCGGGTTCTTCCAAAAAAAGTGCGGGAGACAAAGAAATGCTCCCGCTACTAGGCGACACGAGACCGGTGAACGGACGTTTGATGCCTCTCCAGAACTCTTTTCAAATCGTCGAGAGCGTCCACAAATTCCACTGATGTGGGCCGATGAAAAGATTGCCAAACGCGCTCCACGATCCGGAATGCCTTACACAGCGAATCCGGCAACGTTCGAATATCGATGCCGAGCGCATGGCACAAACGCTGTCTTGTAACGAACTGCCTGAATTGGTTGGGTAACCTTTCGGGATTAACTGTCAACGAAGACAGACACCCACTACGACGAACGGACTGACGAGCTTGATGCAATAAATTGACGCACAACGTTAAAAGTTCAAGATCCATGGCAGCACTCTCCGATCTTCGGAATAGGTCAACGAACATTCAACCGTTACAACTTTTCTCGACAGTCAATTTATTTCTCGAGCTTGTCGAGAGATCAACTTCCGAGAAAAACCGGGAAGCGAGAGTAAGATTACTCGCTTCCCGTGATGCGCAAGGTACTGCTTGGTGCTAGTGCACGACCTCCTCGCCCTTGCCCGAGGGCAGGCTGTCCCGGAGCGACTTGAGCTGATCCCCGAGCGCGTCGCCCATGGTGGCGCGACCCTCGTTGTTCCCGCCGCCGGACGCGGGGACGGGTTCGGCCGAAGCCGCGCCCTTCCCGTCGTCCTTCCCACCGCCCTCGCCGCCGCTCTTGGGCTTCGCCGCCGGTCCCGCCTGCGCGGGGGCCGGTGCGGCGACGGCGAGAGGAGCCGAGGTCGGAAAGTCGTACACACCGGGCACCTGCTGCTGGAGCTCCTTGTACTTCTCCCCCAGCCACATGATCTGTTGGTGGAGCACGACGATGTTGCTGTCCTCCGGCAACGACGAAAACTTCCCGCCGGAACCGGCCGTCCCGTTGCACTTGGCGACCAGCGTCTGCATCACCTTCACCTGGAAGGCATGCACCTCCCTGATCTTCTCCATCACCGTCCCGTTCGGCAGGGAGAGCTTCATCTCCTTCGCGACGAAGTTCAGGAGCGGAGTCGCCTTGGCCAGGATGGTCTCCTTCAGGCTCTGGAGCTCCGTGTCCGGGAGGATTCCGTCGAGCCCCATCTCCTTGCCGATCGCCTTGGCCGCGACAAACAACATCTCGATCAGCACGAACGCCTGCCTGACCTTCTGCTTTTCCGAAAGTGCCATTCCACTCCATCCTTTCTTTTTTGGGGATTGGCTACCCCATAAAATGAACTTCTGAACCTTTACTTCCGTCTTCGAAGATTGAAAGTGTGTTCGATCTCCGGAGACGAAGGGGGAGAAAAGTTTCTTCCTGCCCCCAAGAGCGTCAAAGTGCTATGTGTTTCGCTTACCGCGGAACTAGTTGCTCTTGCCCTTTCCGTTCTGGTCGCCCGCGTCCATCAGGCTGACCAGCACCCTTCCGGCCGACGACTCCTCGATCGTCGGGAGAGCGATCTGCTCGCGCTGCGAACGCAACGCGTCCGCCACGTCACGCGCGTCTGCCACTGACACGACCGGCACCGGCGACGACTTGACCGGCACCTGCCTGCGAGCGCGCTTCTCTTCGTCCAGAAGGGTTTTCTCCCACTGGGTGAGGAGGATCTCGAGACCGGTGATCTCGGCGTCGGACATGGTGTCCTTCACCTCGAGCGCCGCGAGTGCCTCGCCCTCGAGCTTGCGTCCGATCTGGACGGCCTTCGCGAGCACCGCCGCCCGGCGCTCGCGCAACGGACCGAGCTTCGGCGCGGTCGCCGAGGCCCTTTCGAGCTCCGCCACCTGTGCGAGCATGGCCGCCCGGCGCTTCTCGAGGTTGACCTGCTGCATGCCACGGCTGACGAGCTTGCCTTTGTTGACCGGCTTGCCCAGTGCCGCGCACTTGCGCTCGAGCCACTGGCACTTACCGAACAGGTCGAGGTTCTCGTACGGCACCTCCGGCTCGACCTTCTTCCTGACATCCTGCCCCGCCTGCGCCGCGACCTGCTGCGTCGTCGGCACGAACGGCTTGTCGATCACCGGCCTGACCTGCGCGGGCTTGGCCACCGGGTTCGCCGCCTTCACGACCTCGACCCTGTACGGATCGATCCACGACTTGCTCGGCAAGAGATAGACGATGACGGGCTTGTAGTCCCTCGCGTCCACCAACCGGTCGAACATGTCCTGCAGAAGACGGTTACGCTGCTGGATCGCCTCGAGCGCCATGGACACGTCCACGCCCGCCGTCAGTTCCTGCTTGCGACCGATGTGATGGATGTTCTTGACGATGTCCCCGCAAGCGCGGATGTGCGCCTTCTTCGCCCGGACCACGTCCGGCGACTCGGTCGGCTCGACCGCCTCGGCCAGCTTGAACGCGGCGTAGGCTTCGGAGACTTCAGCGAGTCGCGCCTCGATGACCGACCCGATCTTCTGGAGCTCGACCATGTTCATCCCATCGATCCGGCCGAAGGCCATGCCAGACAGCTCTGCTTCTGTGGCCATGCGATTTCCGTCGTCGCAAGCTTCTTTCCGATCCATGACCAGATTGATCCAGCTGTCGAGCGGTACCGTGATGGTCCTGAGCGCGGAGAAGATCTCCTCCTGTCCCGGCCGATCCTTGGTCCACCTCGACCGGAGAATCATCTCGAAGCCCTTGTCGATCGCCGGCGGCAGCGACTTGGAGCCGAGAACGAGCCTCATGATCTTCTTCGTGATGGTGCCCGCCGGAATCTCCTCCGGCTCGGTCTTGATCCACTCTCCGATCTTCTGGAGAATGGCCGTGACGAGCGCGAGGCTCAACATCTTCTTGGTCGCCATATCCACTTCTCCTTTATTTGGCCTGAGCTTGTCGAAGGCCGCATTTACTTGAGACGCCACATGACGTCCCTTGAATTGAAAGGGCGTTATCCAATCATCCACTCAATTCAAGAGACGTCCGACATCTCAATTTTGATGTAAAGTACATCTATAATTCCATATCATCTGTTCTTAAAAGTCAAGATTTGATCTTCACTCTTCAGAACAGCGGCGGAAACAAGTTGTGTCTCCGCCAGAATTCAAGGGACATCGACGTTGACCTCCACGTCGCCGAGGAGTCTTCTTTTTTTAACCCGGTAGACTTAAATCCGGGATCCCTTTTTTGTATCCACGTTCCCCTCTGGGACTTCCTCGGACGGATCCGAGTCAGGGATCGCTTCTGCTAACACTTAATCCATGCGAGTCTCCTTTCCGATGTTGAGAGGTTCAGAACTCGATGACCTGAAGGCCGAGCTTTTTCGCCGCCACGGGCCGGAACCCGCAGAAGTCGAGCAGTGCGATGAAGCGGAGAACCTTTTCCATTGACCCTCCTTGTGAAGGAAAAACCTTCGATCAGGCAGCCATGCGTTCCGGGATGGAAACGCGCACCGGCGACGCGACCGGCAGCGGTCGCTTGCTCCGGATCAGCGTCGAGTCGAGCAGCGTCTCGAGCTGGTCGATCGTCATGCCACGCCGGATTTGCAGACGCGCCAGTCGGCAGGCCTGCGCCAGTGCCGACCGCACCACTCGCCGATCCCGCCGCCGGTCGTACCCAGACGGACCCTTCTTGATCTTGGCCTCGACCACCTTCTTGATGACCTGACGCGGTTCCTCGATCCGCGGCATGGGCTTTGCCACCGGCGGGGGCGCCTTCTCGAGATCCTCCGGCACGACGAGCTTGCGCTGGCGCAACATCTGCCAGCCGAGAAGCGCGAGCACGCCACAGAACGGAACGACGATACCGATCACGATCAGCAACAGTGCCAGCAACTCGTTTGCTTTCATCGTCACCTCTTCTGTTGAAGGGTCAAAGAACTTTCTTTTTCTTCCGTTTTCGAAAGTCGATGAGAATCAACTTCCGGAAACGACACGGGAGAAAAGGACTTACTCCCGTTTAGATCTAAAGAGCTAGCTAGTTCGCTTCTTCTTCCGGTTCACCTCCTTTCGTTTCGTTGTTTTTTCAGCGCTCGATGTGGTTGAGCGCCACGCTGACCCGACCGAACAGCTGCTCGGCCGCGTGGCTCGACACCGAACCCACTCCGATGCCGAGGACGATCGAGAAGATCCCCATCAAAGCGAACGCGAACGTCACGCGCATTCCGCCGCCTCCTTTTTCCGTTGTGGAATGTGGAAACACCGAGAGATGTAGAGGCGTGGGGCAAGGTATCCAAGCTAAGTTGGATTCTTGCTCCGTGAGGACCTACCGATCAGAGGTGACAGATGCGCTCCGACAAGCAGAGCGATCCATTTAATCTGACTTCAGTCCTGCGCTCGTCAAGAAATCCGTGTTCGGTTCCTGAACGAGTTCCTCCTCCACATCTCTTGATGCTTCCAATGATCGCCATCATTTACTACGAGGGTTTTGGAGGCGGGGCGGGATGGAGCGTCTCGATAAATCGATCCGACATCCCATGGATTCATCTTTGAGAGGGTTCAGCCTCCGCCGTCGGCGTGGCCAAATCCGGTCAGTTCAGAATCCTCCAATCGCTGAAACCGGAAACCGGTTCAACGCTTGGTTTTCCTCCAAAACGCTCGTAGGAAACAGTGACAACTGTAGGAAACAGAAAGACGCGATTCTTTCGCGTCTCTTTAAGGATAGGCCTGCAATAATAGGACGATTAAGCCTCCCTTGGCTTAACCTCCCTATTTGCAACGCTCAGGCTCTCCTTTCCGAGACGTTATTAGCTCAAATTGTAATGGTATGACGTGAAGATGATGTTCCTGTACACCCCTTGATCTATGAGTCTTCTGGGTCGGTTTCTCATCTTCAAATCAAAATAGAATATCACATATTAAGAATATTGTCAAGAGGTGAAAGTGTATATTTTGCTTCATAGAGCCATTTTTGCTTAAACAAGCCAAAAAAATATTGAGAAAAACCTTGCTATTTCATCGGCCTTTCGGTATCTTAATCTTTACTCATTCATTACGCCCTGCCGGCTTCTCTGGCAGGAGCGCTGACCGGCCTCCTTGGGCCCATATACGTATGTTGAACCCGGACAAAAAAAAGAAGGTTATTGATAAATTTAAGACGCACGCCACAGACACCGGTTCGCCGCAAGTACAGATCGCTATCTTGACCGAAGAGATACGCGAATTAACAGAACATCTTAAAACCCACAAAAAAGACTTTTCTTCTCGGCGCGGTCTCATCAAAAAAGTTGGTGAACGACGTCGGTTGATGAAATATCTCAAACGTGAAGATCAAAAAGCCTACGATGATCTGATGGCAAGGTTAAAAATTTAACCCTTGACATTTAAACAAAAATCGTGGTAAGCCTTGAGCGCCTCACTTGAGGCGCTTTCAAAACAAAAACAGAAAAAAGGCTGAAGGAGCGGGAAAAAATCATGGAAGAAAAAGAGAAAGGCTTCACGATCGGCATCAGCAGTACGTCTGTGTTCTACCGTGATCTACACAAGATTTCTTGGGATTTTCTCCAGCGGCCGATTCCGACTACGGCAACGTGGGTTCGACAGGCGACCTTGAAGTTGAAAGGGGCGAGTGAGGCGTCTGTCAACGCGGCTGGACGCAAGGCTCCTGACCCGAATGAGCAGGAGATTGCCCGCAGGGTGTGTTTGGCGGTAAGCAGCTACTGCGCCGGGAAATCGCTCACCGTACAGACGGGAGATGCCGGTGGGTTTTTTACGGACATCTTCGAAAACCGCCTCGACCATCTGGAGTGGGATGTCCTCCGTCACGCGGTCTTGCGTGAGTTGAACAAAATCCCAGGCTTCCCCAACACCACGCCCAAGGATTTGTCGGGATTCATCACGGAAATCACCCTCATGATCCGAGCCTCCGCTGACGTAATCGTAAAAAAGCTTCTGCCTCTCGTACAGAAGGGATAAATCAAGACACCCCACAACCTCTCCATCGACACTCATCGGTGGATTTTTTTTATTCCTACGAAATGAGGAATCAGCACGAATAGACGAATGTATAAATCAAATCAGATATGCATAATTTCGTATGATCCATTCGTACTTTCGTAGGCCATCAAAATTCGACAAATAATCTATTCTGTGTTATCCTTGTTTTGTTCAATTTTTCATACTTCTCTTTATACATTTTTATGTTTCAACGATTAGACCAACGCGTCGCCGTTTTTATTGACGCGCAAAACATGTATCACTCGGCCAAGCATCTGTATCAAGCGCGGGTAAATTTTGCCGAACTCGTGGAAACAGCGGCAGCCGGTCGCCCCATCATTCGCGCCATCGCCTATGTGGCAAAATCCAAAACCGGCGAAGAACAAGCTTTTTTTGATGCGCTGACTCAAAGCGGCATTGAACTCAAAATTAAAGATGTCCAAGAATTTGCGAGCGGTGAAAAAAAGGCCGATTGGGACGTGGGCATGGCCGTGGATGCCATGTCCATCGCTCCACGCGTGGACACGGTAATTCTCGCGACCGGCGATGGGGATTTTGTGCCGCTCGTTGAATATCTTCGCGGACATGGAGTGCGATGCGAGGTTGTGGCCTTTGCCGAATCAACCAACAGCCGGTTGCGCGAAGTGGCGGATTCTTTTCTTGATGTCTCGGCAAATACGGAACAATTCTTGATTCACGCGCATGCCGTTCGACCAAAAACAGAAAATCGAACCCCGGCTCACGATAAATCCATTCCTCGCCGACGCGGACCGCACGAAGGAGCATCTGGCTTGCGCAAAATAAGAGTTACGTACTAAGCTAGTTTCCTACACTTAATTCCCTCGCCCTGAGACATCGAGCCTGCCCTTGGCAGTTTTCGTCTCCGGGTGAGCCATCTATCCAAGGCTTTCCTATGATTTCACCTGCCAAAGAATTTTCCATTGAATGGGGCGGACGGACATTAACGATCGGGATCGGGCAACTGGCTCAACAGGCCAACGGTTCTTGCACGGTGCGCTATGGCGACACCGTGGTTTTATGCACCGCAACCATGGGAGAGGTGCGCGATGAAATCGATTATTTCCCGTTAAGCGTGGATTTTGAAGAACGCATGTACGCGGCCGGCCGCATCAAGGGTTCTCGTTTTATCAAACGCGAAGGCCGTCCGACGGATGAGGCGATCCTTTCCGGTCGGTTAATTGATCGCGCCATTCGACCGATGTTTCCGGATGCTTTGCGAAATGACATTGCCGTTGTTGCCACGGTTTTTTCCCATGACCAAGAAAATGACGCGGATATTCCAGGATTGATCGGCGCTTCTTGCGCTCTCGCGCTTTCCAACATTCCGTGGAATGGTCCGATTGCGGCGATACGCGTTGGTCGCCAAAATGGAAAACTCATCATCATGCCCACCTATGCGGAAACGAATCAAGGAGATATTGATTTGGTGGTGGCCGGGACTCCGGAAAAAACATTGATGGTGGAAGCGGGCGCCAAACGTGTTCCGGAAGAAGAGATGCTGGAAGCCATGGCCTTTGCCTCCAAGCAACTGCAACCTGTTTTAGATTTGATCGGACGCGTGGTCGCGGAAGCTGGAAAACAAAAACTCGATCCGCAAAAACCGAAGAACGAAGAAGAGGCTGCCAAACGCGAAGAAATAAAAGTTATTCACGACAAAGCTCGCGCCTTTTTACTGTCACGCGTCGGTCTGCTGTTCGCGGAACCACTCAAAACAAAAGCGGATCGCAAAGCCGCGGTCAGCCGTCTCAAAAAAGAGTTGCAAGATCATTTGGGCGAACTTGGAATCGGCAAAGATCATCGACGCAAGGCTGAAGATGTTGTCAACGATTTTGTGGATCAAGAGGTCACCAGAAAAATTTTAGATGAGGGGTTGCGTGCTGATGGTCGAAAACTGACGGAAATCCGAGAGCTTGGCTGTTTGATCGCGCTCATGCCGCGTACGCACGGTTCCGGTTTATTTGAACGCGGATCAACGCAAGTCCTCTCGAGCGTAACCTTGGGATCACCTGGCATGGAACAAACTCTGGATACCATGGAATTCCAGATGAAAAAACGATTCTTTCATCACTACAATTTTCCCAGTTATTCTGTAGGAGAAACCCGTGGAAATCGCGGTCCGGGACGGCGTGAAATCGGACACGGAGCTTTGGCGGAACGCGCACTCATACCGGTTCTGCCGGAACGCGAACCGTTTCCCTATACCATTCGTCTTGTGTCAGAAGTTTTGGGTTCAAACGGTTCGAGCTCCATGGGAGCGGTGTGCGGTTCGACCCTCGCTCTCATGGATGCGGGCGTGCCGCTTGCCGCGCCGGTTGCCGGCATTGCTATGGGACTTGCGAGCGATGAACCGAACGGCCGCTATCAGGTTCTGACCGACTTGCAAGACTTGGAAGATGGAACCGGCGGCATGGATTTTAAAATCGCCGGAACGCGAGACGGCATCACCGCCATGCAAATGGATACAAAAACTTCCGGTTTGCCATGGGAGGTCATCACACAAACATTCGCTCAAGCAAAAACCGCGCGGATGCAAATTCTCGATCTCATCGAAAAAACGATTCCGACCCCGCGTTCCGAGCTTTCCAAATACGCCCCGCGCATCGTCTCTTTCCACATCAATCCGGAACGCATTCGCGATGTCATCGGCCCGGGAGGAAAGATCATCAACGAAATTATCGCCACGCATAACGTTCAGATCGACATCGAAGATGACGGCTTGGTGATGGTCACATCCGTCAATCCGGAATCCATGCAAAAAGCCGTTGAGTGGATAAAACAGCTCACGCGTGAGGTAAAAGCCGGAGAAATTTTTGAAGGTCCTGTCACGCGCATCATGGATTTTGGCGCGTTCGTGGAAATTTTGCCGAAAACGGAGGGGCTGGTTCACATTTCCGAGCTTGCGCCCACGCGCGTCGAACGGGTGGAGGATGTGGTCAAGATTGGCCAAATGGTCAAAGTATTGGTGTACGAAATTGACGCCATGGGACGACTAAACTTATCCATGAAGCGTGCTCGCCCCGATTACAAAGCCGGTCCGGCAGATGAACGGCCGTTGCGCAATGGAAAACCTCGCTCCAGATTTTAAGTTTTTTTTCTCGTTTGAATGGAACCCGTCATCCTCTCGGATATCACGACTTCCACGACCCTTTTGGGCTATGGAACGGTTGGTGGTCGGCATAAAAAATCCTTAACGATTCTCACGATCATCCTCGGCGGTTTTTTTGTCTTCATGCTCCTGTCGTGGTGGGGGCTTGGCGCGTCCTTTTTGATCCCATCCACGACAAACATTCTGATCGTGACGACTCCAAAAACGGCGCAACAACTTGTAAACCGCCAACGCCTGTCCGCATTCCCTCCCGTGTGGAGATCCGCTCTGGAAAATGACTCGCGCGTGCCCGTTGTCCTTGGCGCCTATCTTGACCAAGGACGCTGGGGTCATTTTGCCGTCATTCCTCGTTGGCAAAAAAGCGATAAATTCTTCCCGATCAACCAACGATTTTTCACCATCATCAAAGACCGATCCTTCCCTCAAGAAGAAAAAAAAATCCGCTATCGCGAAGCGTTTGGTTGGTGGACCGTTCATCCTTTTTCCGATTATGTCGTGTGGAACGATTTGCATTTCTTGATGCCTGATTTAAAACCTTTTTTTGCCTGGGGACGAAAAAATATTCTTTCTACTTCTCTCCCTCTTTCTCCCCCCATCTCTCCCCTCTCTCCCACGGTAGACGATATAAGCTTGCTTCTTCCGCAAAAAAATTCCGCGCCGGAATTATTGGAAATGCTTTTTCGATCGATCCGGCTCGGGGACTGGTCGCTGGCTCATCTTGGCTTGCAGCCGTTGCAAGTCAATCTTACCTTTGATCAGACGCTCAAGCCCACGCGCGCATCCTTTGTTTTTTCAACGCCGCTCGACGATCAACAAATAAAAAATACTCTGGCAAGCCTTGGAATCATCAAACGTAAAACCGTGCAACTGGCTGATGGAACGGTCGTGATAGAACAACGGCTCCCGGAAAATCCGTCTACACTCCAAGGAAGATCCTTGGAAGGATCTGATCATCAAGTCGTGTCCATCCAAAAAAATAAAATTCGTGTTGGCGTATCGCCTCTTTTGGAGCCTGCGGAAGCGGCTCCCCAAACCTGTCCGAAAAAAACGGCTCTTTGGGGACGTTTCTCCGGTAAACTGGTGACCGTGTTATTGAAAAATTTTGCCATTCCCATGAATCAGGCTCCGGCCTTCCAGATCGGTTCTTACAAAAAAAAGATGGTTGTATGTTTTGAGATTGATTAGAGTTATGAACATCCCTGTGGATAACTTTTCTTCACAATAAAGCTGTTTTTCAGCATATTTCCCCTACATTTGAAACAAAACAAAAAAAGGGTTATACTGATTATGGATTCTTCTTCGCATGAAGATATCCATGCCCTTTTCGCACCTTAAAAGCTGCCAAACGATCGATCTCCGTCCCGAACACCTTTGTGTTCACAGAAAATCGCCTACGGGCCATTTTCCTTATGACGGCGACCGATCTCATCCACGAACTGCATCTCGTTCCCAGCAATGGGGACAAAAAACCAAATACAAAAACAAAGTTCTTCGGCATATCCTCCAATTATGAGGATGTTTACATCCTCCGGAGGCATTGCCAAGATGCCGGTTCATGGAGCAGTTCCTCTTTAGGCTAGGACGCTACTGTATCTTGAGCTTATCGCACGGCCTCGTTGCCCTGTGATGACTCTTCGATCAACGTCTTGGCTTGAGCGCCAGGACGCCGATTTACTTTTCGAGCGAACACCGGCGCTCTTAAAATTTCAATAAAAACTCGTCAACTATTTTGATCAAAATGAACCTCCCCGCCGCAAGCGGACGGGGTATCACCCTTCAACCCAAATGCTGTCATTCTGAACGTAATTCGATGGAGTGAAGAATCTTCGGCTCCGATCGGTCGAAGATCCTTCGATTCGTCGGACTTCACTCAGGATGACAGATGGCTCACGCAGCAAGCTGCGGAGTATTGACTCTAAAAGAGAATAAAAAACCCTGCCCACCTCGATATGAATCGAAGCGGGACAGGGTCCAGAAGTGGAGAAGGGGCCAAGTGTCCCAGCGCCTTGTTTGAAGGGCCGAGGGTCACGAGGGTCCAAGTGCTACTTGCGGACGAACAGGAAACGATCACAGGTGCCACCACCACCCGTTATCGAACCAGCCGCCGTCGAAGACGCGCCGATCGATGATATTGCACGTGGTTCTCTCGATGATTCTTTGAGCTTCCTCCCGCGGAATGGTTCCTGAACGGAGCATGCCATCGATCCTCTTGCGCATCCTTGCCGTCGCTTTCAAGATCCTGATCGGGTTATCCATGTGCGTCTCCCATGATCCTTTCGCCCAATGAGCTAAGGAGGAGAGTTCTCGGCGGTCCGCACCGATGCGGTTGTCATTTAGACAATATCTAATATGACTCAAAAAGATGAATTTTGTCAATCCCTTGCTCTGTATCGCCTATCTGCTACACTATTGTTTAATCATATGACCCAGGATTTCCTCGCACAAATTAAGCTCCGCCTCTTAGAGAACCAATCACGTTTGGAACGTGATCTTGGCGATATAGGCACCAAAGATCAAAAAGATAAGAAACAATTTAACGTGGATTACCCTGAATCCGGCGGAAGCTCTGATGATGATAATGCCGTGGAAATTTCCGAATATGCCGACGAGCTCTCGATCGGCACAAAATTAGAAGCGGAATTACGAGATACCATAAAAGCTTTGCAAGCGATTGAGGAGGGTTCTTATGGCGTGTGCAAATATTGTGGCAAAGAAATTGATCCAAAACGGTTGGAAGCGCGGCCAACGTCTGCCACGTGCATTGCCTGTAAAAAAACTTTGACCCAGGAGATATAAACATGAGGCGATTTTGGTTAACGTGTGTAAGCTTCGCGATCATCGGCATCATTTTTTTTCTCGATCAATTTACCAAAACCATAATGTTTGCCTCGGATCACGCTCCGAGTTTTTCTTTTTTTGGCGGATGGATCAAAAGCGTGCAGCATCGCAATGCCGGGATCATTGCAAATATCGCTCTGCCATCATCACTCATTCTCTCAATCAGTTTGATGGTCATTCTTCTATTGGTCATCGGCATCATCTTGTCTATCCGACAGTCCCATCAATTCTCTCTCATTATCGCGAGCCTAATCTTGGGAGGAGCCTTGGGCAATACCTTTGATCGACTCATCTTGAGCTATGTTCGCGATTGGTTGTTATTATTTAATCGTTCAGCCATAAATCTGGCTGATGTGAGTATTGTCATTGGAATTTTGTTGTATTTTTTATACACAGCCAAAAAAACCGCTAACTAGAAGCTCCTTTTACCCTCTGGACAGGTTTTTAGAAATATGGAACGAGGTATAAGGTGGCTTCTCATGTACTCACGGCCTCAATTTTGGGGCTCGATGCTTATCCCGTTGATGTTGAAACGGACATTTCTCCGGGCTTGGGCGCTTTTGTTATTGTTGGATTGCCGGATACGGCTGTACAGGAAGCGAGAGAACGGGTGAGGAGCGCCATGAAGCACGCGGATGTTCCGTTTCCTCGCACGCGGGTTACGGTCAATCTGGCTCCGGCGCATCTTAAAAAAAGCGGAACGCCTTTTGATCTGCCCATTGCCATCGCTCTTTTAGTCGCTCAAGGCGAATTGCCCGCCGCAGGATCAATCTCTCGCATGTTTGCCGGTGAGCTCGGTTTAGACGGAAGCTTGCGACCCATTCATGGAGCGCTGTCCTTTGCGCTTTTGGCGCGTGATCGTCACGTGCAAGAATTGATTTTACCGGCCTCAAATGCCAAAGAAGCGGCTTTGGTTGAGGGAATTGATGTTCGACCGGCGCAAACCCTCAAAGGGGTGATTGACCATCTTCTTGGAAAAGAAATCTTACCGCTGGAATCGCCTCGTCCCATCCAATTTTCAACCACCTTTTCCTCTTATTTGGATTTTACCTCTATTCGTGGGCAAGAGCAGACACGACGAACCATGGAAATTGCAGCGGCCGGTGGTCACAACTTGCTCATGCAAGGACCGCCCGGATCCGGCAAAACCCTGTTGGCCAGATCATTCCCATCCATTCTCCCTCTTCTCACTCAAGAAGAAGCGCTCGAAGTCACGCGCATCCATTCCGTAGCTGAACTCCTGCCTGGAGAAGGGGTCATCACCTCTCGACCTTTTCGATCGCCTCATCACAGCGCGAGCATGCCGTCGCTTGTGGGAGGGGGCACGATCCCTCACCCGGGAGAAATCTCTCTCGCCCATCGCGGCGTTCTTTTTCTTGATGAGTTCCCGGAATTTCCGCGCCTGGTGATCGAAAGCCTGCGGCAACCTCTGGAGGATGGCTCGGTCACCGTCAGTCGAGCGCAAGGAACCGTCACGTTTCCAGCTCGCTTTACGCTCATTGCCGCCATGAATCCGTGTCCTTGCGGCTTTCTCACTGATCCGGATCAGGCCTGCAGTTGCTCACCGCTGCAAGTGATGAAATATCGAAAACGGTTGAGCGGCCCCTTGCTTGATCGCATTGATTTATTTATCGAAGTGCCAAAAGTCAAAACGCAAGAACTTACGGAGCTCTCTCCCGCCGAATCAAGCGAGAGCATTCGCGCGCGTGTTCAAAAAGCGCGTGATCGCCAAATGACGCGATGGAGTCCGTGGCACATCTCTACGAACGCCGAACTGTCGAGCGACCAAGTGAGGCGACTGATCACCATCTCTCAAGAAGTCAAAGACTTGCTCAAACAGGCGGTGGATCGCTATCATTTATCGGCTCGAGCCTATTTTCGACTCCTGAAAGTGTCACAAACGATTGCCGATCTGGAGGAGATGGATTCGGTGCAAGCCTCTCACGTGGCCGAAGCCTTACAATATAGACCCGGCAGCTAACGATGTCCCACGGAAGTTGTAATGTCCCTTTTGCGGGAAGTTAGAATGTCACATTTCTGATACGTCACGGGAGTCTTAGGCTCCCGTGTCACAATCAGAGAATGACTACTACACTTCTCGCTATGTCCAAACAAGACATCGA
>JAUSEV010000017.1 GCA_030649995.1 Candidatus Uhrbacteria bacterium | reverse complement strand
GACAAATGTTTTACCGAAGAGGCTCCCCTTGGGGGCGGGTTTTTCGGACACAATTTTGATGCCGGCTTTTTCAAATTTTTTCAGCAGTGTTTTGTGATACGGTCGGGCGAACCATTCAGCAATGCTATGAGCCACCACAGGGCCAACATCTTCCACGACAGTTAATTCTTCCTCGGTTGCAGAGGCGATTTTATCAAGTGTATGAAAATGTTGAGCTAGAACTCGCGCAGTTTCTTCCCCCACATGCATAATGCCCAAAGCATATACAAATCTTGAGAGTGATATTTTTTTGCGTTGAGCGATGGCGGCAATCACGTTCGCGCTGGAAAGTTCAGCGAAGCGGTCTAAATTTTGTAAATCCTCAACTTTTAGGAAAAACAAATCGGCGTAATCTTGAACGAGTCCCGCATCCATGAGTCCGTCAATAATCTTGGGCCCTACACCGTCGATGTTGAGCGCATTGCGGGAGACGAAATGGTAGATGGTTTCGCGCTGACGAGCAGGACAATCAAGGTTTGGGCAGTATGTTGCGACTTGGCCGGTTTCTTTTTTGACTGCTGTTTTGCAGACGGGGCATTTCACCGGCAGGCGGAATTCTTTTTCTTTGCCCGTACGAAGTTCCGGCAGAACTTGCAAGATATCCGGAATCACATCCCCTGCCCGGCCAACAACGACCGTGTCGCCGATTTTTACTTTGAGGCGTTTAATTTCATCAATATTGTGCAACGTCGCCCGGCTGACGGTCGTGCCACCGATGGAGACTGGTTTCAGATGCGCGACTGGGGTCAGGACGCCAGTGCGTCCAACTTGGACTTGGATATCTTCGACAATGGTTTGGGCGGACTTGGGTGAAAACTTGAACGCGATGGCACCGCGCGGTGATTTACCGATTACGCCAGCTCGGCGATAGGTGTCATTGTTGTTGAGCGATATGACGACACCATCGAATTCATAATTGAGGCTATCGCGCTTGTCTTGCCACGCTTTCCAGAAAGAGATAACTTCTTCGGACGTAGCGGTGACTTGGCCATGAGGATTCGTGCCGATTCCCCAGGCATTAAGAGTGGCATATTCGCTGTCGTGAGTATCAAAACTGTCGCCATAGGTGCCGTCTTCACCGACGATACTGTATCCGTAGAATGAAAGTTTCCGACCGGCGGTGATACTGGGATCAAGCTGACGTATTGTTCCGGCGGCAAAATTCCGGGGGTTGGCATAGGTCTTTTCATTTTTCTTTGTCTGTTCTTTATTGATCCGGGTAAATTCTTTTTTGGTCAGGAAGACTTCACCGCGAATGATAAGTGTATTGGGTATCGGCCGTTCGTCAGCACGCAGGCGGAGGGGCACGGCATCTACGGTGCGGATGTTTTGCGTGACGTCTTCGCAAATCAATCCG
>JAUSEV010000009.1 GCA_030649995.1 Candidatus Uhrbacteria bacterium | reverse complement strand
CCCATTTACTCATCGACTTGTGACAGGTCGGGCAATGTTTTTTTGTGACGATTAGGGATCATATTCCCTAATTATTTCAGAACGGAGCTACATCTACAAGAAAAACAACTAAATCACCAACACGAAATGTCTATTAGCTCTTTTTTATGAAAATTTTTTGTTTCTTTTCAATGGACGGCTTAAAACTTCGCCACACGCAAAAAAAGACACACATCAAACTTTGACGATAGCTAAAGTTTGATGTGTGTCTTCAAAATGCTGTTTCAGATTTTCTACGGCTGACAGAAACTGGGCGTAGTTTTCTGCGATGCGATGGCGATTGATCGCGTAACCGTCAACGATGTATTGTTTGAGCGTCTTCGTGGCCCACTTACGGAACTCAATCGCACGCTTGGAGTTTGTCCTATACCCGACCGCGAGAATGATATCGAGACTATAAAGCGTAAGCGGTTTATCAGAATTTGGAATATGCATTTTTTGCATATTCCTTTCCCGATCGACTTCACCATCCCGAAAAATACTTTGGATATGGCGTGAGATCACCGGTTGGCTCTTGTCATAAAGCTTAACGATATCGCCCTGAGCGGCCCACAACGTTCCGGCTCTGACATCTTTCCTGACCTCGATTCCACCTGTCTTGGTTTGATAGATGGCGATTTGATTGTTCGTCATGCGCTTTTTTCTCATGGCCAGAGAATAGCACGCAGATGACAAATCAAAAATCCCTCGATCGCTCGAAGGATTTTTTATTTACCGCGATTTTTACTTCAACACCGCTTTTCCTCCCGCGTCTTCGATTTTCTTTTTCATTTCCTCGGCTTCGGCTTTGGCGACACCTTCTTTGATGACTTTTGGCGCGGCATCCACCATGTCTTTGGCTTCTTTCAAACCAAGACCGGTGACCTCGCGCACGACTTTGATGACGCCGATTTTATTGGCACCGATTTCTGTTAGTTCAACCGTAAAGACGCTCTTCTCTTCCGCAGCAGGAGCTCCACCAGCGGCCGCTGCAGCCACTGGAGCCGCGGCAGACACGCCAAATTTTTGCTCAAGCAATTTGACCAAATCAGCCAATTCCATCACCGACATTTTCTCGATGGTTTCGACGAGTCCCTTGAATTTTTCTGGGATCTCGACGATCGTTTTTTCATCAGACATAAATTTAAGATAACGTAAAATAAATTATGCGGCCGGAGCTTCGATTTTTGTATCCTTGTAAGCGCTCAAGAAACGAGCAAACGCGCTCATCGGGCCGTTCATCACATTCAACAATTGACCCAACAATTGCGACTTGCTCGGAAGCTTGGACAAAGTAATCACATAGGCTTGGTCAACGGGCTTGCCCTCAAAGATTCCACCAACGAGCTTGATGGGCGTAGTCTTGGATGCATCCCCCACAAATTTGGCTGGTGCCATTTCATCGTCTAAACCAAAAGCCACTCCCATCATACCCGGAAACAACTTAAAATTGATGTCATACCCGGCTTGCTTGGCAGCCAAGGCAAGCAGGGTCTTTTTTGCGACGACATAATCCACTTGCGCGGTTCGCAACTGTTTACGCAAACCGGCCACTTGAGCCACGGTCACTCCTTGATAATCGGTAAACACGGCGGACTTGCCTTGCTTAAAAGCCTGCGTCAGCCGTTCAATCTCCTGCGTTTTTTGTTCACGAGTTTTGGACATAGGTACTAGGCGCTAGGCGCTAGGCGCTAGGTTTAGCTTATATTGCTAAAGCCTAAAGCCTAAGAACCTAGAGCCTGAATCTCTCGACCTTTGGTTTATTAAAACCCACAGTCGTCCTGTGGGCTTTCAATCATCAAAACATCTGATGCTTGTTGGCTCCTCGGCAGGGCGATCCGATCGAGTCGGATCAATTAATCTGGAAGTCCCTGCTGTCTCAGGACTATAGGTTTGCGAGAAGAATAAACCAACCTCGAAAAACCGTCAAGGACACCACCTCGGGAGAAAAAACAACCCCGACGTGAGTTGCGTGGGGTTGAGCTTTAAAAAGCCAGACTGACGTATTCACCTTGACGCGGAAGCTTGAGGTAAAATTTCCTGAGAAGCGCGGTCAGGGCACCGCCGTGGCCAATCAAGAGCGAAGGGTAGGCATGCGCCTCGCCTCGCAGTTCGGTCAGCATGGCGATCTGACGCGCGACGACATCTGCGATCAGCTCACCGCCGTACGGACGAAAGTCGTGCACGTGTTCGTCATCGGACATGTCAATGCCGAATGTGGCCGAGGCGCCGGCGCGGGTCATGCCTTCAAGTTTGCCGTAATCACATTCGCGTAAACGAGAGTCTAAACGAATCGGAACCGGATGGGTCTCGGCGACCAGTTGAGCCGCCTCAACAGAGCGTACGAGATCGGAACAGATGATGACTGAAATGCGCTCTATGTTTCTTCCGAGTGAACGGATCTGCTCTTTTCCACGTTCGTTCATCGGAATGTCCGTCTTACCTTGAATGACTCCGGCCACGTTCCAAGGCGTTTCCCCATGCCGCGCCACAAGAACAATCATGACAACCTCCCTGTAAAAGGACAAAAAGACCCTAACGCCACCCGCAACGATTGTCAATCCCCCTCGCTATCACTGATGGTTGTCAATTTTAAAAATGATCAAGTCTCCCGCTTGGTTAAAAACGCTTAGGGCGCGAAATTGCTGGTTGATACGGAAATACCAGATCCCACTCCCTTGCGGATTGCGTTCTTTAAACTTTACTTGAAGAGTATTACCGGCGATTTACCAAATCGGATTTTTTCGTCTTTTTCGCTTTCTTGGCTTGCTCGGCAAGAGCACCTCCGACTTCACTTGTTCGCAGTTCTACGAGTTGGGGGTTCAGAAAACGATCTTCGTATTGCGAAACCCCCAATATAACAGCAATCGGATGATTGTTTAAAAAAACATATTTTGGTTCTTTCTCGATATCTTCAAGACACTTCTTCGTTTTGGTCCGAAGCTCTGTAACCGAAATGCATTGATCTTTCATCATAAAATGAGTATGGCTAAATTTATATACCTATTCGTATCATACCTATCTATAAAAGACAATCGTTTCAGTCTGTTTCATCTTTCATTTTTATTTCCTTGATTTTATTTTCCGCCTGCTGTAAACGTCCTTTGAGGAGCTTGGCCAATTCCGTGGCTCGCTCGAATTTGACGAGACCCTGATCCAGGTCCGCCTCCCCTTTCTCAAACCACCGGGCAATCTGCTCCAGTTCCTCAAACGCCCTCCCAAAATCCATGTCATTTTTTTTCTTGGTCATACCTGACTAGTTACTAATTACTAGTTACGAGTTACTTTTTTCTCCCAACCGATTCTACCACTCCTTCTACCTCCCCGTCTCGCAGTTGAATATCCATCTTTTTTCCTGGCGATAAAAGTTTGATCGAACTGATCGGATGACCGTCGGCGTCGGAGACAATGGCATAGCCGCGTTTGACGACCGCACGCGGATCAAAAGATCGCAATAAACGCTCGAGCGACGATGAACGTAAAACGATCATCTCCAACCAACGATCAACCATGGATACGGTCTCATCCGCCTGCCGCGACCAATAATCGAGTTTTTCCTGCAAATCATCCGCGATCCGCTCTTGCAAAGTCGCAAGCTCATATAAAATTTCGTTTCGATCAGGCACCAGCCGCCGCGCGCAATCGGTCGGCGTCGAGCCTCGCACGTCCGCCACCTCTTCCGCAAGCGTCAGATCGCGTTCGTGGCCAATGCCGACGAGTGTCGGAATTTTGGAAGCATACAATGCCCGCACCACCCGCTCATCATTAAACGCCATCAATTCTTCCAGCGATCCCCCGCCACGCGTAAGAATGAGGACGTCATGTTCCCTCTCCTTACGAAGGAGAGGGTTAGGGTGAGGTGTATTTGCGACCTGAATCGCTCTGGCAATTTGCTCCGGCGCGCGTTCCCCCTGCACGAGCACATGATACAGATCGATCTCGAGTCCGCTCCAACGTTCATTCACGATGCGAATAAAATCTCCATACGCGGCACTCTCGCGAGAAGCGATGAGGGCGATACGTTCGGGAAAACGCGGCAATGATCTTTTACGCGATGGATCAAATAAACCTTCTTGTTCTAATTTTTGACGGGTAAGCGCCAACGCTTTTTGCAACGCCCCTTCGCCCGCGAGATCAATGCGTTCCGCGCTAAAAGAAAATTTTCCATATTTCGGATACACGCGCGGGAGACCGAACACGCGTACGCGCAAACCATCTTGCACCGGCACCTGCAATTTCCAGATCGGTAGAAAAACATTCAAAAGCGCATCCGCATCTTTCAAATCAAAACTTACCCATTGACCTTGAGAAATCTTAAACCCGCTCACCTCTCCTTCGATCGCGATTTCCGTCGAATCCCAAATAGCCTTAAATGTCTCGTTCACATACGCGAGAAAGGCGCTGACAGTCATGGTTTGCATGGCTCAAAGATAACACTTCGCGACCATTGACAAAAGCCGAGTTTTATAATATATTTTTCTGTTCTGGACCTTTAACCTCAAACCCTCAAAGGAGGACAAGACATGAAAACATGGACGCTGTTGTGCCTTTTCTTCGTCACCGCTCCCATCGCCGAGGCGCGCAGACGGCCCGAACCGCTCTTGATCCGGATGCTCAACCCCTGCGCGTTGTCCCACGGCTACTGGTCAAGTAGCTCAAAAAATCCGATGAGCGCCTTCTGGGTATCTGTCTTAAAAGGTATCCCTGCGGTGATCGGTGATCGAGATGCGCGGGGCAATACCTTAATCAAGTTCAACCGCTGGTCCGACGGGGTCGAAGCCTGCCGCCGATTCTATCTCGGCAGCCACTATGCCGACCTTCCGATCACAGATGCCATCCGTCGTTGGGATGGAGGGGCGACATGGCAGAAATACGCGGCGTACGTTTCCAAACGGACGGGACTGCGGATGGAGACGAAGATACGATTACTTACCGTCAAGGATCACCGAAAACTCATCGAGGCGCAAGCCGAATGGGAAGCCGGTCGAGTCAAACGAGGACGCATGCGCAATGCGGAGCTCTAAACCCCACCGCCGCCACGCAGACGCTGACAGAAGCTCAACACACGCCGATTTCCGAAACTGGAAATCGGCGTTTTTTTATGCACCCCCCACTTTTGACAAACTCACACAAATCTTTTACGCTTTTCTCCCTGTCGATTCTGACCGTCAACTCCCAACCATCCGAGGGCGTCATGAAGAGGATCGTTCTTTTGCTCGCGTACATCATCTCGTTTGATCATCCGGCGTTCGGCGAGGAGTGTGCCTCTCCACGCGCTCTCTGGTGGAAAAAGACCCATCGCCATGAGACCTTGGGCGGATCACTCAACAACCCTCCGCTCACTTCATGCGTGGTCAAGCGGCTCCCTCGTTTTTCTGCGACAACCCCGATCAAAGCGATTCGTTGCCAAGCGCTCGATAGACTCTACCTCACGATTGGTGAGTGCTGGAAAAACGTGATCGCTCAAACATGGCAGCAAGAACATCGGGATCAAACCGTAAAAAGCGCCTTGCAACATTCAGAGCTCATTCCCCTGAAGGAACTCCTCCGTGCCTGCAATCTCGCGACCGACAGCAAGGTCGCATCTCTCCCGCTCCCAAAAATCCGGTGCATTCTTATCTACGTTCATCAGTGAGCATCCGCCTTTCATCCCGATCTCGGTCGGGATGTTTTTTATGGATGATCCTTGCCCATCTTGATTGTTTTTGATACGCTCTCGGAAACAAAAAATCCGCTTGCGGTGAAGCCGAGGTAGCTCAGTGGTAGAGCGAAGGACTGAAAATCCTTGCGTCGTGAGTTCAATTCTCACCCTCGGCACCATTGCCAGCGAATTTTTATTCGAAAAAAAATCATCATGCATAAGATGAGGATCGATAGTGAGAAAAGGATGGGCTTATCAGGATGGACTCAATTTTGTCCGGTCGGACATTTTTGATACCTTTTTTCTCATGGATGAATCATGTCATCATGAAAAATTGATGCTGGAATACGGGCTCAATCGTCACCTCTTGACTTATCACCAAATGTGCATCAAGATTCTAGCATCGAGCTCATCATGGGCTTGACGGTTAAAACGCACGTTCAACCACAAGAGGGAGGCGATCGAATGCTCACGAAAAATGAGTGGCTCTTCATCGCACCGAATGCCATCAACGGATTTCCGAAATTCGATCCAGCACTACTCGCGACTCTCTTCGATCCTCTCGCGCCAGTACACATCTGGTTGCAGGATGGCTTCGTCATGAGAAGCCAGGACTTCCGGTTCTGGTTGGAACAGGGGAGAGGGCCCATCGAGCTTGTCTCACCGATGAGGATCATTTACCGTGTCCTGCGCTGCGGTGACAAGATCCACCTGCTCATGATGGAACTGCACAAGGAGCTCCACGAGATCCAGTAGGAACGGCCTGCAAACCCCGCCCAACCCTCCTCACGCCCACCACGCCTCATGGCACCGGTGGGCTTTTTTACATCAAAAAAAATCCCGCCACGCGAGACTCATTACTAGTTACTAGTTACTCTTTGTCTTTTTTTCTTCTTGTCTTAAAGGTCGGTGGAGGCATTCGGCTCAAATTATGTGGGCTTAGGCCAGAATAAACTGCGCCAATCCAGACTCGCGCGATCAAATCAGAAATCCGATTTTCTCAAGCAAGCAAGATGTTTAGCCGCGTGGAATCGTCGTCGCCCCGCCAAGGCGGAGTCCTAGATCCGGATTCCTAGAACCGAATTTTAGCCCGAATCCTCACACCGACCTCGCTTTCAATCATGCCTCCCCATATCAAATCGGTCAAATAGAATCCTCGATGCGTTGCAATGCCGGACGGATCATCGTCAGATGTTTCATGTTTCATGTTTCACGATTCACGAGAGAAACCACTCCGGATCGTATTGCACGCGGTCGTTGACGTGTTCGTATTTGTGGAGTTCGGTGTCTGTGAACCAGACGGGAATTTCTTTTTGCGCTTCTTCGACCGTGCCCGAGGCGTGAATCAAATTTCGAATGGGACGATTTTGCGCATTGGACAAGGCATAAGTGTCGAGTGACAAATCACCGCGGATCGTTCCCGGAGCCGCGCCGGCAGGTTCTGTTGCGCCGACTAATTTACGAATGAGCGCGACCGCTTGTTCCCCCTCCAACACCATGGCAATAATCGGGGCTGATTTTAAAAATTCGACGAGACCGCGCTTGATCTCTTTGCCATAAGTCACATGATCCTCATAAGGAAAAGTCTCGCCACGAGCATCATATTTGGCTTTGGCCTTGTTAAACACCCCCTGCATCCACTCTTCGGTCAACGCATAATGCCGATCCACATCCTCATGAGATGGGTGGACCATTTTGAGAGCGATCATTTTGAGCCCAGCCTGTTCAAAACGCCGGACAATTTCCCCCACCAGTCCTCGTTGAACGCCGTCAGGTTTGATCAAAACAAGTGTTTGTTCCATAAAATTACTCATTAGGATAACACGAATCCACAGGCCTGGCAAGACACTTGCCAAAAAATCCAAAATTTGGTATATTATTCTTATCTTCATGCTTGATTCCTCATTCTTAATTCTTGCTTCCTCCCTATGGGTCTTCCCGGACATCGCCGAACATCTTCGCACAAACGCCGTCGCGCTTCCCACTTTGCCCTCGTCGCTCCAACGCTCGCCACGGATAAAAAAACAGGTTCCATCCATCGGCCTCACCATGCCGCCCCGGGAGCCACCGAGTATCGCGGGATCACCATTCACGTCAAAGGCCATGAACGCAAGCTCAAAAAAATGCTTGCCAAAACAAAATCGTCTTCTCCTCCTGCTAGCGCCTAATGCCTAAAGCCTAGCGCCTGTCCCCTCGCTCCTTATGTCCAATCGTCATCTTGCTCGCGCCGTCGCTCTCCAGTCATTGTATGAATGGGATTTTTATGGCGGCACCAGAGACGTGTTCGCGATTCTTGAACGTAATCTGGAAGAATTCGCCTCCAAACTGGAAGAAAAAGATTTCACCAGAAACATCGTCAAAGGATTTTTGGAACATCAGGAAATTATTGATAACTCGATTCGACGTTTTGCCCCGGACTGGCCGCTCGAAAAAATCACGACGGTTGATCGTAATGTGTTGCGCATCGGCACCTACGAACTTCTATTCAATTTTGACATCCCCAGCAAAGTCGCGATCAATGAAGCGATTGAACTGGCTAAAACTTTTGGCGGCGAATCAAGCGGAAAATTCGTAAACGGAGTCTTAGGCGCCGTCTATCGCGACCAACTCGCCCAAGGTGTAACAAAAGAAAGCGATAAACCAAAGGAAGAGAAAAAAGAAGAGAAAACAGTAATGAGTAATGTGTAATGCATAATGCGATCTGAATGGCTCATTACCCATTACTCATTACGCATTACTTCATCTATACTTCATCTATGCTCGACCTACCCGACCTCACCCCGCTGGAAGAACGTTTGGGACACACTTTCCGTGACCAGTCGCTCCTCCTGCAGGCCATCACCCACCGTTCGTACATCAACGAACACCCTGATTTTGCGTATGCGCACAACGAACGTCTCGAATTTTTAGGAGACGCGGTTTTGGAATTGATCGTCACCGAATATTTGTACAAAAACTACGCGAACCCGGAAGGAGACCTCACAAATTGGCGCGCCGCGCTCGTGAACGCCAAAACGCTCGCCGCCATATCGCAGGATATCCATTTTGAAGAATTTCTTCTGCTCTCAAAAGGCGAGGCGCGCGACAAAGACAGTAAAGCGCGCATGTACATTTTGGCCAACGCCATTGAAGCGATCATCGGCGCGATTTATTTGGACGGCGGAACCGTGGCCGCGGGAAAATTTATTCAAAAATTTATTTTGTCACAACTGAAACAGATTTTGGAACTCGAATTATACGTGGATGCGAAGAGTAAATTCCAAGAAACCGCGCAAGAAATGTTAGGCATCACGCCAACCTATAAAGTGTTGGAAGAAAAAGGACCGGATCACCTCAAAGAATTCACCGTTGGCATCTTTTTGGACAAAGAAATGGTGGCCGTCGGCCGAGGAAGCTCAAAACAAGAAGCCCAAGTCGCGGCAGCGGAAGCGGGATTGGATGCGAAGGGATGGAGGACGAAGATTGAAGGGGGGAAGGAAAAAGAATAAAATAATTTTCAATATACAAAAAATCCTCCTGCTATGGGAGGATTTTTTCATGGTGCAACCTAAGAGACGAAGTTTTAACGGCGGTGTGGGAGGATTGGGATGAGCTGATTGGGCTACGGTATGCGGTAAAGATGTTGGGCGTCTAAATTCTTCCTCGGTCTTTGATACACAGCCATTCCATCAACTGACAATGTCTTGATGTGTGTATCCCTTTTCTCGTAATTTTTTATAAACAGGAAATAGTTTCTGGTGTAGTATGGCTCTGTCATCCGCACGTTCACCGGCAAGTTTATTGTCGTGTTCAACTTCTTCGATCGTTAAATCGCATTCTAAAAGCACTTTATCTATCGCAGCAAAAAAATCCAAACCCGTTTGACTGTCCCGAAGCTCGCTTGAATCTTTTCTTTTGGGTTTATCATCGCGCGATTCACTGTCCCTCATTCTTAAAATATCCAGACTGATTCTTGTTCTCATAAGACCTCCTGGCACCTTGCAATAAAAATTATTCATAACACTGTCTATTCTCTGTCGCTGTTTATCCATCGACAATAATTGCAAAGATTGTTCAAATTCTACTACATCATGCACGATCATTTGCTGATACTTTCGTCGTTCCGCCTCATACTCTTCGTAAGATTTTTCACTCATAAAATATAGTTGATGATTTTAATGACGATTCAAACCAAACAATAGCACATAATATTGATAGCAAAAATACCACTCTGTATATGGTATTTTTGCTGGTGCGGGCTGGTCGACGATGTTCGGACGCTGGTTATGGCAAAACCAGCGCTCTGCACCATCCTTCGCTCAAGCTACGGTGGTCACGTGGCCTGTTTGTGTTAAAAAACTACACCGCTGCTCGCAATGTCTCGAAAGTTGTTTTTACACTCAAGTTATCACCCTCGATGGTTTTGATTCGAGAAGCGCCGAGTTCTTCTTTCAACCCACGAATAAATTCATCAGCCCATGATGGTGTCAAAACTTGAACATTCGAAAAATCCAACTCAATGGTTTCTGTGCTATCTTTTGGAATGTTGTACGCTCGCGCACTCAAAAAGGCATCACGACCGGCCGGACGCGAAATCAAAGTTTTTCCAAATTTGCTGACATCAATTCTCATAGTTCGAGGTTTCGACTGAGCTCAACCGAAGTCCAAGCTCACTACTATGACCCTGAGTTATAATCGAATGGGTCATAATGATTTTCTTACGGTTAATGCAAAATACGTTCCCCCGACTTCGGGCTGTGTATCGTCAATATAGCGAGAAATGCCTATTAAGTCCAACTGACCTGCAAAAGCGAAATTTGCTGTGCCGGACTGGTACTGAAAGGCCTCTATGTTGAGTTGACCCAGTGAACGAATAACGAATTTTAATCCATTGCCACGCTGTTCTGGAGCTCGGCCGGTGATGTTCTTGGTAAAAGCGACGAGCAGGGCTTGTTTATCATCTTGAAGCTCCGGAAGTACCTGTCTTAAAGTTGCAAGGACACCCTGACCACGATCAGCCACGATAGCTCGAAACACTTCGCGCTCTACTATCGTCTCAAGCCAGCAACCAGGGACGTCTCGCCATTTCCCCAAGTTGTGGTCGAAACAATTACCAACCAACTCGCCGATGACGGCAGCAAGAAGGCCTGCTTCGTTACTGTTCCAACTCTGACGGATGAATTCCGCCACCAGCTTCTCAACTCTCGCTTGACCAACGTCACGCGTGGTGCAATAAAAATCGTTTGGTGGATTCGATCCGGTTGACGATGTGGCCCAATGAAGCGCGTTCATATTTGAGCATACGTTATCAGAAACGATCGGTCATCACAAATACAAACACAGAACCAGAAACGGTTAGAAAACTGGAACAGAGGATGGGAATCGGTTTACCACGTGAACAGCAACAAATAAAAACAGCGGCTATAAACCGCTGTTTTTACGTGGTGCGCCCTGAGGGAATCGAACCCCCATCAACAGCTTCGAAGGCTGCAGTTTTATCCGTTAAACTAAGGGCGCATAAATTTTCCGAACGCATGCAGATATAACATATATGACTGTCCGTGACAATATGTATCGCAGTTCCTCACACCATCCATCGAAAGAAATCCCACACCGCATGTTACTATCTGCCGCTATAGCAGAGGATAGTAACATTGAAAATTCTTCTGTTTGTGGGCACTGGTCGGAACTGTTCAAAAAGTTTTTTATCTCCTCCCCGATCCCGCTTTTTTTATTTCTTTTTTTAGTCGTTCAATATCTTTTGGCGTGCCGTGAAATTCCCAATCATCGCGTTCCGTGAGTAAGCGGCAGAAATCTAAAAATTCTTTTCGGCTTTTCCATAATTTGATGCTCAACTGTTTTGCGAGTGCCTGTAATTTTTTAAGATCCCGCTTCTCTCGTTTTCGATCTGTCATTTTTTCAATTTCGATATACGCGAGCCCGCTAGGACTTTTTACGAGCGACGCGATCACCGATCCTTTTTGAAAATTCTTCGTCACTTTTGATCCAACTTTGGTAAAAAATCCCATAGACCCAAACAGGCGTGCGAACGCGAAGAGCTCGTCTCTGGTGACCGGCTGGCTGATTTCTAATCGATTTGCCGCGTGCGTTTTGCCGATTTTTCCCACCACCTCGGCCTTGCCGTTGGTGATGCGGCAGCGAATATCCACCTGCGTTTGTGTACGATCATGGAGAGATTCAAATGGAGATACATCACCAAAGGACATGACCGATGTCCGTCGCGTTTCTTCGATTTCTCGAAATCCTAATGCTCGAAGTCGCTGACCGATAGCCGGAATATTTTTGGCGCGAATCTCGCCGCGAATTTCGAGTTCAATTGGCTTAGGCATGCTTTTTTATGAATAAAGATGACCATGCGTATCGATGGTAAGAAATAAATAGACATTCTGATTCGTCAATTTATAAATCGCACGTAAATCACCTGTGACATTGATGCTACGATAACCGATATATTTACCTTGGAGCGCGTGATTATTCAGAGTCGGATGAAAGCAGTCGATCGTAAAAATATCTAAGCGTTGCCAGAGCTGTTTTTGTTCAGATAAACGCAATTTTTTATATCTCTTCTGAAATTTCTTATGAAAATGAACCGTCATAGAGAATCCAGATAGCATCTGGCCTCTCCCATGGTTGAAAATGGCGGAGAAAAATTTTTCTTTTTCCGGATATCCTGTTCTACCTCACCGAGAAAGGTTTCTAATTCTTGTGACATCCGAGGGACTATGGAGAGATTAATTTCTCGATTGCGGATAAACTGCTTAAGATAAGCATTTAATACGGCGCTTAAAGAGAGGCCAATTTCTTCCGCGAGTTTTTGTGCATTCTTTTTTACTTCCACGTCGGCCTTAATATTGATAACCGTTTTCATATAACCAAAGTATATACAACGGTATTTAAATATGTCAAATTTCAATCTTCAAAAATAAAAAACGATTCGTGACGCGAGGGTCACAAACCGTTGAGAGAATCAATCGACGATAATCAGATAACCCATGCGCTTATAGAGGCGTACCTCGTGGCGCGTCCAGTTGGTGAGATCGAAGCAGGTCGCGAAACGCGGTTCGTCGCGAAGGAGCCTCCGGGCATCTTCCCAATTCGCCGGATAATCCTGGTTCCAAACCCGCTCGAAGTCGTGCGTAAAGAGATCCTTCAAATGAACACGCTTTTCCAGAGCGATAAACGAACCTTCCTGCACCACACGGTACGCCGTCTCCGCCGCCATGCCCTTGTCGATCAAAAGCTGGGCAACCTCTTGCGAGGCAAAGGTGCCGTAGGATGCCTCGATGTTCTCAAGCATGCGTCCATACCACACCTCCATGTTCTCGATCACCCCGGTCAGGCGTTCGATCACATACAAGAGACAGCCGAACGCATCCGGAAAGATCATGCGCTCGACCGAGGAGTGGTCGATCACCCGCTGCATCCGATCACGCGCCGCCTGCTCGAGCATCACACCGGCGTAGCCGCGCACGAGAGCTGCCAGCCCGCGACCGTTTTCGACCGCGATCGGATTCTTCTTGTGCGGCATGGCCGAGGAGCCTTTCTGATCCTTGCCGAACGACTCACGGATTTCTCCCACGGCCGTCTGGCTCAAGAACCACAGATCCTCTTCGATCTTTCCCAGTACCGCCGCGACCTCGGCGAGCGTGTTCATGAGATGCGCCTTGCGATCGAGCGGCAGGATCTGCGTCGAGATAACGGGTTTGAGAAAGAGGGCTTTTGCCACTCTATCCTCCACATCGGGACCGAGCGTACCAAAGACACCGACCGCACCGGAAAGCTTGATGACGCTGATCTCTTCCTGCGCCTGCCCCAGCCGTTTCATCGCGCGATCCACCAGATCCAACCAGGTGAGACACAGGAGCCCGAAGGTTCCGGGCTGGGCGTCCTGTCCATGCGTGCGAAACAGCATGGGTTGCCCGCGATGTCTCATCGCGCGTGTCCGAAGGGCTTCCCGCAAGTTGATGAGCGCCGCGAAGATCATCTGACAAGCCTCGATCATGATGAGCGACATCGCACCTTCTTGCGTGTCGTAACTCGTCATCCCCGCGTGGAAGAAGTTCGCTTTATGAGCTACCTGACGGGCGGCCAGATCCAGCCTGACGACTTCATGAAAGACCACATCATCCGGCAGCGCGAACAAATCCCGAAAAGCCTCCTTCGAACGCATGATCTGCAGGCGCATGATCTCGATGAAGGCATTCAGATCGTGCTTGATGCGTTCGTCGCGCCGGTTGATCACCTGCACAACCGATTCGTCCATCCACGTCTTGGAACAGATGAAGTCGTACGTTCCTGCCGGAATCTGCTCCAACATCTCGCGCGCCTTGAGTACCGCGAGCTCTATCTTGAGCCACATCCCGAACTTGTTCTCATCCGTCCAAAGACGGGCCATGCTTGGCTTTTCGTATCGCTTTATCAAAGTCCACCTTCCTTTCCGCCTTTTTGGCACGATGAACTTAACCAAAAATCATTAAACAAGTCAAGCATAAAAAATACCCCGAGACTTTGGATCTCGAGGCAGAAGAAGGAACGATTTCAGGCGTACATCGCGCGCGGCGGAGGAATGGCTTCCTCGAGCGTCGGACGCAGGATCCGAGAACGGCGGGGGCGACGGATCACCACCTTCGTGGGCTGCGGAGCTCCCATAAGTTCGGAGAGTCGACGCATCACCTCCCCACACAGCTGACAAACGCGCGCGGCGGTAATGTTCAGACGGTCGGCGATGGCACCGAGCAGCCACCCCTCCTGAAAACGCAGACCGTAGATGATCTGCAGCCGCTCGGGCAGGTACCGCACCATCTCGCGCATGGAATGCAGGTCTTGACGGTACTCGATCTGCTCATCCGGCAAGGCGACAGGATCCTCGACGAGAGCGGCGGCGGAGATATCGACCTCACGAGGCGCGGCATCCGACGACTCGAGACCCCGACGGATGGCGAGGCGCTGCTCACGAGACGCGGGGTCAAACCGACGCAATTCGTCCAGCATGGCGCCCTGCACCCGACACTTAGCATAAGTGCGAAAGGTCACGCCACGGCTCGCATCGAATCGCTGCGCCGCCTGCACGAGCGCCATGAGCCCGACGGAGTACAGGTCATCGTACCGAACGCGCGACGGTAACCGTCGGATCAACCTGGCGACCGCGCTGTGGACGATTTCCGTCGGCGGATCGCGGTCGAACCAATCCACCCTCTTTCTTTCTCCTCCCTTTTTGTTCATCGCTCCTCCCAATTTGTCCCCTGCGTTGAACAACAAAAACGTGACGATAGTCAACCGCATTTTGAAAATTTTGTCAAGAGGGTTGACGCGGACGTTTTTCTGCCGCATCATGCGGAAACACACGTTTTTGATTCTCTTCAGATAATGCCGCGGTGGCGAAATGGCAGACGCACTAGCTTCAGGAGCTAGCGACCGCAAGGTCATGAGGGTTCAAGTCCCTCCCGCGGCAAATGAAACAAAATTTCCACAAGCTATTTTTTCGCTTGACAAGAAAATAAGGCCGTGCTATCCTGTATTGGTAACTGAATAACGCTTTTCGCCAGAGACCCAATGTGTGTTGGATTTCCTCGAAAGTCGTGAACAGGCGCTCCCAAGCGCGTATCCTACGTAAAATTTAAACTCTTAATTTAATCTTTTTATTTTTGTTTAGTTACAACCTATTTTGTTATGGAAGCTATGAAAAAACCGCTCCGTGCGGGATCGTCTTTTGGATCCCGACGCAGCTCGAGGCCGCCTCATCGCGGCCCTCTCGGGAAATCTCCGGCGAGCAACAGCACCTTGCCATTTAAATCATTTAACCCAAACCTGCCGTTAAAGCAGGGTTTTGCCAAAGAAGAAAATCGTGGCACACCCGCCGACAGGCGAGGCACGAGCGACAAACACGAGGTCGGAAAAAAACGGAAACGCGGACCCATGGGTGGCGCCTTTGCCGCGGCTCCGCGCATGACGACCTTTAAACATCAACCCTTTCTTAAAACTGGATCAGATACGGATAAATTGATCGGAGAAGGCGAACGTCTCAAGGTCACGGTATTGGGCGGCAACGAGGAGGTGGGTCGCAACATGACCATGATGGAATATGGGAATGACATTATTTTGATTGATATGGGTTTGCAATTTCCGGATGAGGACATGCCGGGAGTTGATTACATCATACCAAACATCGCCTGTCTCAAAGGAAAAGAAAAAAACATTCGCGGGGTCATCATCACTCACGCGCACTATGACCACATCGGCGGCATTCCGCATTTAATGCCGCGTCTTGGAAATCCACCGCTCTTTGCGACGGATCTGACGTGCGGCATTATCCAAAAACGCCAGGAAGACCATCGGGACGCGCCGCCGCTCAATTTGTTTTCCGTAAAATCGGATGATGTGTTGCAGTTGGGTGCTTTCAAAGTGGAATTTTTCGGCGTGGCGCACTCGGTTCCATCTTCCATGGGGGTCATCGTGACAACGCCCTGCGGTATTATCGTGCACACCGGAGATTTTAAGCTTGACTCGCAACCCGGCGCGCAGTCCATTCAAGAAACGGACAAAATAAAAGCCTTGGCAGATCGCCATGTGTTGGCGCTCATGATTGACTCAACCAATGCTTCAAAACCTGGGAGACAGCTACCGGAAATTGACATTCAACACAACATTGACGAGATCATAAAAAATGCCAAAGGCAAAATCATCATCGGCACGTTTGCTTCCATGATCTCGCGTATTCAGCAGATTATTCTCGCGTGCGAAAGGCAGGGACGCAAAGTGGCGATCGAGGGATTTTCCATGCGCTCAAACATCCTGATCTCGCAGCAGTTGGGGTATGTAAAAATCGAAAAAGGCACGTTGATTGAAACCAAACATATTCACAACTATCCGCGAGAAAAAGTCGCCATCATCTGTACCGGCGCGCAAGGCGAGGAACGCGCGGCGCTCATGCGCATCGCCAACCGCGAACATCCGATCGTGCAGATCGAACCGGGTGATACGGTGGTCTTTTCTTCTTCCGTTATTCCCGGAAACGAACGCTCGGTTCAACGCGTCAAAGACACGTTGTATCGAGAAGGCGCCGAAGTGATCCACTATAAAATGATGGACGTACACGCGGGAGGGCATGCCCAACAAGAGGATTTGATCGAAATGCAGGAGATGATAAAACCCAAATATCTGATTCCGATCGAAGGACATTATTCGTTCTTGTGCGATCATGCCAAGGCGGATGTAGCTGCCGGATTTAATCCAAAACACATCTTCATCGCCGATAACGGACAGATCATGGAGTTTGATAAGCAAGGAAACGGTCAGCTCACCAACAAAAAAGTGATTACCGATTACGTCTTCATCGACGGACTCGGCGTCGGCAATACCAATCAAATCGTGCTGCGCGATCGCCAGCAGCTTTCCGAAGAGGGCATGGTGATTGTGGTCGCCGTGGTGGATGCTCGCACCGGCGCGCTCCAAGCCACGCCGGACATCATCTCGCGTGGATTCGTGTACATGAAAGAACATCAAGAATTGATTTCTCAAGCGCGCCACAAATGCGCCACGATCTTAAAAGACAAAGACCCGCGTTCCGCCGCGAACGTGCCCTATTTGAAAGACAAATTACGCGATGAGTTGGGTGAATTCTTGTTTATCAAAACCGAACAACGCCCCATGGTAATTCCCGTGATTATTGAGGTGTAAAAAACATCCGCTGTGGGCTGATTCCATCTGGCTGCAACCCCTCCGGCTCCCCTTATCAGGGGAGAGTTCGAACTCCCTCCCTGATAAGGGAGGGTTGGGGTGGGTTTCCCCTCTCTCTTTTTTCGCGTATCATACAACGACCATGACTCTTAACAACAAAATACAAACGATAAAAACACGCGAGATTTTTAAGGTACTGTGGCAACATGTGATGCGGTATCGAACCATGGTCACGGTTCTATTTATCGCGACCGTGGCCGCGAATATTCTTGATTTGGTCACGCCGATTTTTTACAAGCGTTTTTTTGATGTCTTGGCCCAGTCATCTCTTGCGCCGAATGACAGCCGAGTCACGATTTTGATCGGTATTCTTGTTTCCATTCTAACGATCACGCTCATCAACTGGGCGTGTTCACGCGTGTCCGCCTATATCAACGTGTATTTGGAGCCACGCGTTATGGTGGATCTGGAACGCACCTCGTTTCACCATCTGTTGCGTCACTCCTATCAATTTTTTACCGATAATTTTGCCGGTTCTCTGGTGCGCAGAATTCACCGACTGTCTCGCGCGTTTGAAGAAATTTTCGATATTTTGAAAGAAAGTTTTTTGGCTATTTTTATTACCGTGATCGGAATGATTATTGTGGTGTATCAACGAAGCCCTGTTATCGCGGGAATTATCTTTGGCTGGACATTGTTCTTCATCATCATCAACTATTCCTTTGCCAGATGGAAATTAAAATACGATCTCGCGCGAGCGGCCAAGGATTCGGAATCCACCGGCCTTCTCTCGGATGCTCTCACTAACAGCGTCAACATCAACCTCTTTAACGGTCATGCCTTTGAAGACGGTCTGTTTGCAAAAGTCACGGGTGAACTCCGACGATTGCGCGTCTTCGGATGGTCGCTTGGAGAAGGCAGCAACAGTTTTCAGATGATCATGATGATCGGCATTGAATTTGCCGTCATGTACGCGGCGATTCATTTTTGGCAGCGCGGACTTTTAACCATCGGCGATTTTGCGTTGCTGCAAAGTTATTTGATCTTTTTGTTCGGTAAGCTTGGAGATTTTCGCCGCATCATTCGTCATTTGTATGAATCTCTGGCAGACGCGACGGAAATGGTGGAAATCCTAAACATGCCTCACGAAATTCAGGATGCCAAAAACGCCAAACATCTCACGGTGACCAAAGGTGCCATTGAATTTGAACACGTCACGTTTTCTTATCATCAAACGCGAACCGTTCTTCGTGATTTTACTTTAAAAATCAAACCGCGGGAAAAAGTGGCGCTTGTGGGGCCGTCCGGCGCGGGAAAATCGACGGTCGTAAAAATTCTTTTGCGGTTTTATGATCTGGATCGCGGAAAAATTTTGATTGACGGTCAAACCGTCGCTCGCATCACGCAGGATAGTCTGCACGAGTGCTTTGCGCTCGTCCCCCAAGAACCGTTGCTATTTCACCGCACGCTTATGGACAACATTCGCTATGGGAAGCGCGATGCCGGTGATGAAGAAGTGATCGAGGCGGCAAAAAAAGCGCGTTGTCATGAATTTATCGAGTCCTCTCCTCAAGGATATGAAACCTATGTCGGCGAACGCGGCATCAAACTTTCCGGAGGCGAGCGCCAACGCATTGCCATCGCGCGGGCGATCTTAAAAAATGCGCCGATTCTTGTCTTGGACGAAGCCACGTCAAGTTTGGATTCGGAATCTGAATCGTTGATCCAAGACGCGCTGCATGAACTCATGAAAAATAAAACGGTGATCGTGATCGCCCATCGCCTTTCCACCATCATGGAGATGGATCGCATCGTGGTCATGGAAAACGGCCGCGTGATTGACACCGGCACACACGACACACTCCTCAAAAAAGGCGGGCTCTATCAAAAATTATGGGAAATCCAGGCCGGAGGATTTTTGCCGTGATTCATATCCCCGTTTGACGATTCATGCTCCATGCTCCATGCTTCATGATTGTTATGCAAGACCTTCTTTTTTCCGGCGTAAAGCCGACCGGGACCCTCCATCTTGGCAACTACATCGGGGCGCTCAAAAAATGGACGGAAATTCAACATCTTTATCAATGTTATTTTTGTATTGTTGATCTGCATGCCATCACCGTCCCACAAGATCCGGCTCAACTCCGTAAAGATACGCTGGATATTGCCGCCACGTATTTGGCTGTTGGCTTGGATCCCAAGCGCTGCACGCTTTTTATTCAAAGCGAAGTGCCGGAACACGCGGAACTCGCGTGGATCCTCGGCTGCGTTGCGAAGATGGGAGAAATGGAACGCATGACGCAATTTAAAGACAAGTCGCAGAAAGGCGGGCGCGAGCGTTCGGGTTTGGGACTGTTCAGTTACCCAGCTCTCATGGCTGCGGATATTCTCCTTTATGATACAACCATCGTGCCTGTGGGTGACGACCAAACACAACACATAGAACTGACGCGGCTCTTGGCTAAACGTTTTAACGATAAATTCGGTTCGACGTTTACGCTTCCCGAAATTTTATTGCAAAAACATGGCGCTCGCATTATGAGTCTGACCGATCCTGCCAAAAAAATGAGCAAGAGCGACGAGTCAAAAAGCGGAGTCATTATGCTGGATGATGAAGCGGATACGATCCATCACAAAATTTCTCGTGCTGTGACGGATTCCGGAAGCGGGGTTGTGTATGACCTGGAGAAAAAACCGGCGGTCGCCAACCTGATGACGATTTATCATCACATGACCGGAAAAACCATGAAGGAAATCGAAACGCTCTATGCCGGAAAAGGTTATGGAGATTTTAAAACCGGTTTGGCGGAAGTGGTAATAGAACATCTCGCGCCCATCACCAAAAAATTAAAAGAATATCGCGAACATCCGCAAGAATTGCAAAACATTCTTGATCACGGACGCGATGCCGCTCATCACGCGGCACGAGAAAAAATGAAGCTGGTGCGAGATCGTGTGGGGTTGGGTCGGGGTTGACGAAAACGTTTGTTTTTGGTATCTTCTCCCTACTCGGGCAAGACAGATGACCGCTCCTCGTCGCGTAAAGCTTTGGGGGGAGGAAAGTCCGAGCACCGATCCCCCGTCGCGTAAAGCTTTGGGGGAGAAAGCGAGAGCGGCTAACGACCGCCAGGATATAGTGAGGAAACGAACGCTCACGTGGCTAACGTTTTTTCATAAACCTAGGGAAAGTGTCCCCTTTGCGAAAGCTTCGGGGACCACTCGAAATCTCGGAAACGAGATGAAGGGTGGCCACAGAGACAATACTAGTCTGCCAAGCAGACTATCCTGAGCAAGCCGAAGTGAAAACGAAGGCGCGTCGAAGGATAAACCCTTCGATAAACTCAGGGTCGCCTTGGTAGGCGAAAGGTGAAAAGTGTGTGGGTGTTGTTCGACGAAAGTCGGGCTGCTACTGCACTCCCCCGTTGGCAACAACGGGGCGTGACCCGTAAAATCTCTTCGAGATCACGGGCCCGTGGTAAACCCTCTCCGGTGCAAGAGCAAGGTTCCCCTTCGCATAAAGCTTCGGGGGACAGGTCGCTCGCTTGAGGTTCGCTGCGAAGCAGATCCCAGAGAGATGGTCATCAGACTCCGCACCATCAGGTAGCGGGGCGAACAAAACTCGGCTTACCGTCTCGCCCGAATCAAAAACACTCACCCAAAAGGCGGGTGTTTTTGTTATGCAGGATGTGATGTACAATGCCCATGCTCAAAAATACCTTCTCTATGTATAAAATCTTTATCACCCGCCATATTCCCGATGCCGGTCCAAAAGCCCTGAAAGAAAAAGGTTATCAAGTTGATATTTATCAAAAAGATGATGTGATTGCGCGAAAAGAACTTTTGAAGCGCGTGAAGGGATGCGATGCGCTTTTATCTTTGTTGACTGATAAGATTGACGAGGAAGTGTTAAAAGCGGCCGGTCCAAAATTAAAGATCATCGCGAATTATGCGGTTGGATTTGATAATGTTGATTTGGCAGCGGCAAAAAAATACGGGGTGACCGTCACCAATACTCCCGCGCCGGAAGTCAGCGAGACGGTCGCGGAACATGCGATGGCCCTTCTCTTCGCCCTTGCGCATCGCATCGTCGAATCAGACCACCTCACGCGTCAAGGCAAGTATCACGGTTGGAATCCGAATCTTCTCTTAGGCACGGACGTGACCGGCAAAACACTGGGGGTCATCGGCACCGGACGCATCGGCATGAATCTGGTCCGACGCCTGAACGAAGGGTTTGGCATTCGCACTTTGTATTCCGATGTCAAACGAAATAAAGAACTGGAAAAAATCTCCAACGCAAAATTTGTCACCCTCAACGAACTTCTCATGCGATCCGATTTCGTCTCCATTCATGCACCACTCCTTCCATCCACCCATCACCTGATCAGTACAAAACAATTTCGCTTGATGAAGAAAACGGCGTACCTGATTAATACTTCGCGCGGATCGATCGTGGATTCTCATGCGCTAGTGCAAGCTCTAAAAACCAAACGCATTGCCGGAGCGGCACTGGATGTGTTTGAAGGCGAACCGGCCTTTGCGCTTCGACGGCAAGACTCAACCTATCTCCAACACGCATGGAGCGTCATCCTGACTCCCCACACCGCGAGCGCCACCATCGAAGCCCGCCAAGCCATGAGCAAACTCGCGGCTGACAATATTATCGCGGTCCTGTCAGGAAAGCCGCCGCTTACACCGGCAAAGTAATTTTCGATTGTCATTGCGAGGAACGAAGCAATCTCCGGCTTGACTATTCCTACTTCCTGCTTCATGATTCCTACTTCATCCCCCTCGGGCCCTTAGCTCATTTGGTAGAGCACCGCCTTTGCAAGGCGGGGGTGGCCGGTTCGAGCCCGGCAGGGTCCAAATAAAAAAGCCCACAGAAATGTGAGCTTTTTTATTGAAAAATATCGAACTTGCCGATACACTCATAAACAAGAAACATGAATCTATACCAATTTTTCCATAAAGACCATCCCTCTCATAAAATGAGAACACGGGATTGGTTATGGTTGCTGGCTTATCCTTTGTATCAAATTTTAGGAACACTCCGCCATGAAGGCAGTCACGCAATCGCCGCATGGCTAGAAGGCTCCCACATCGAAAAATTCGTATTTTGGCCAACCACAACACACGGTTTTTACTGGGGGTATGTCGTATTGAGAGAAAAAATGAGCTGGCTCACGTTTGCAGCTCCTTATTTAGTGGATCTGCTAACCTTTGTCCTTTTCTTTTTCATCTGCACAAAAATAAAGATCAAACATCACTGGATTTGGGTAAACCTTTTTATCATTGGACTCATTCTCCCCTTCATAAATTCAGCCTATAAATATGCTGATAGTTTTATAGGCTCTGGTGATGTAAATCACATCATGACAGAAATCCCAAAGGCGGTTGTACACGTATACTTCATGCTCACGCTCTTACTTTATATTGGAGGTTTAGCATGGGTTCAGCGATCTAAAAAGAGTGTTCACAACACATCGATAACTTGACAAAACGACAAAATTTTATCGAATAACCATTTTGTATAAAAACGAATGCCTTGGCAAATCCCAGGTTCCAACGAGACTGATCTTTTGTCCGCCCCACCCTTCTTTAAACCGCGTCATCCCTTCCCATGTCGTTTTATAATCAAAATGATTTTTATCCGACGGGTTACAACCCCAAAAATCATAATAGCCATACCCTTCCCGTTTCGCTTCACTCATGACCGCCCAGTGTAGAGCATACGGCGCCATCATTTCGCGATGAGTTGATGAAGAAGCACCGTGCAAATAGGTCATCGTATCGCCATAAACCACGTTCATGTGTGCGGCCAACACCTCGCCGTTTCGTTCCGCAAAATGCAAACGGATCATGCCGCTCGGCGAGAGGACTTTCCATAACGCGCGCAGATATTCTGCCGGTTGGGACATAAATTGATCCCGCTCCGCGGTTTCTTGCAGAAGGCGTAAAAATATCTCAATATCTTCTTTGCCACGCGCCTCACGCACCGTCACCCCATGTTTATCGGCCACGCGAATGTTGTAACGAGTTTTTGGATGCATCTGCGCCAATAATTCATTTTCGGTTTTCATCAAATCAACAAGAAAAGTTGTAGACGGATTGATCGCGTGACGATGTCGCAATCCCGTCCGCATCATCTCCTGAATCAACACCTGATCTTCCTCGATGAACGGTTCAAAACGATCAAATAACGATGGACCCGCGAGTAGGGGCAATTCATGAATTGCCCCTACGGACAAAAGTTTGAGAAATGAAAAAAATATTTTTCTTTTGTCAGAAACAGAACCAAACACCGGTCCTCTTGGGGCAAACCAATATCCGGAAAAAAATTTTTTATAAAAAATAAATTGACAGACCATGGTAGGGGCGGGTTTGAAACCCGCCCCTACCAAAAAAAATCTTTTGACCGGATGTCCTTGCGATTTTTGAAATTCTCCCCACGCCCACGACTGGGTGAATGGCGACCATGACTGTGCGGCGACGAACCCATCCCACGCGGACTGATCATTAATTTCCACCAACTTCATATCAAGAACGTGAGAGTAAACGCAACGCCTCGCGCACGCGTTCCGAAACATCTTTTATCTCCGATGAAACTCTCTTCAGAGCTTCACGCGCCTGATGCGAGGAGTAGCCCAATGACTGTAATGCCTCCACCACTTCCCGATCGCCGCTCGATTCCTGACTCGCGTCTACGAGCTGACCTTTGAGTTCCAAAATGATTTTTTGCGCGGTCTTTTTCCCGATGCCGGGCACGGACGTTAACGTAGCGAGATCGCCGGACATGATCGCGCCACGCACGGTCTCGACGGATCCAACCGATAAAATCGTTAAACCCAATTTTGGTCCCACACCGGAAATGCCGATCAGTTGTTCAAACAAATGGAGATCTTCGAGAGAGAGAAATCCGTACAAATCGCGGGCATCTTCACGAACATGGTCGTGAATGTAAAAAAACGCCTCTCCTCCGATTTTGAGCATCGTCAATACAGAAGGGCTTACGATCACCCGATACCCAACCCCGCGCACGTCTAACAACAAAGCTGCGCCTGTCATGGCGTTTATTTGACCGCGGAGCGAACCGATCATATGGGATCAAGCATGCGGCATGACGCATCAATCGTCAACCTGCTCCATTTGACAAAAAAACACTTTTCGGAATAGAATCAGATGCTCCCCCATGGGACATTCGTCCCGAAGAAAGGAGAGCCATGAGACCGAGAAGAAAAAGACTGTCCAGTGGTTTCTCACGGGAACTGGACTTGATCCGTCACCTCCGAGATTTGGGTTGTTGGATTGAGAGGAACGAGGAACTTGATCGAACGGAAAAAATAGATTTTACGGTCCGCCAAATCGGAGAACTGTATCTCGAACCAAGCATCCAAGTGCAAGTGACATTCAGGCATGACGCGATGAGCAAGGCAAGGGAATTCTTCTCTCTTGCCGAACGCAGGGGAGAAGACATCTCTGTTTATATCGAGATGCCAAACTTGGATTCGGTCAGGCTCACCAATCTGGTTCGGCGTATTCTCTTTGAGGCGTATCGAGACGCTCTCCTTCTGGAGGAGCCCTACTTCTGGGTCAAAATTCGCGGTAATGGAGAATCGCATCGGTGGGAAGGTTTGAAAAACATCAGGATCCATCTCGAGGAGCTTCGTCTGGCACTGAATGAAGAAACGAATCCGAGTCGCTCTCTTGGCTGGCTCTTCGCCATAAAGCCGGATTTCCTCATTTCCGATGTCTTCGTACCTTCGCTTCAACTCAAGCTCCCTTGGGGGGATACCTCTCCAGAGCTGAAAGAGCGATTGCGAACGCTCTTGGCAAGACCTCGGGATACATCTTGGATGTATCCGGGACAACGTCTTTCCGTCCGCTTTACCCCCTTGCGATTTGTGGATCCTGTTATCCACTACATCGCCGCGGACGTTACCGTGGCAGATCTGCCGCAGCAAGAAGGTCTGCTCGTCGAAGTGCGGAACGACACCTACTTCATTGAGACCGATGATGGAAAACGTTATCTCGCTCACTTCCGCGACGTGAGTCCAGGGCTACTCACCCAGCTCATGCATTCGCCGGCACTCACGCGCAAATCGCAGCCTCTCAAAGTGCAGTTTCGCCTTGTCGAACTCCCCAGACATCCGACGCTTGCAACCGAAGTGACTCTAACATAAGCGAGCCTCAACTCGCTTTTTTTCTTACACGAATGTGACGGTGCTTACGAGATCGCCTTCTTCTTTAAATCTCATCAATCGTACGCCTTGCGTATCGCGACCAAGCGATGACACGGACTTAAACGGCGTGCGGATCACAATTCCTTTTTTAGAAATAATCACCAGATCGCGTTCGTCGTCGGAGCTCGAAATAAACGCTCCCACCACTCCACCGGTTTTCCCCGTAACGCGCGTTGTCCGAATGCCTGACCCGCCGCGCCGCTGCACTTTATATTCTTTTAAGTTGGTGCGCTTGCCCATGCCGTTTTCCGTAATGGTGAACAGTTCCAGCATTCCTTTTTTGGCAATGGATGGATTGATCACATCCATACCGACCAGCGCGTCATTTTTCTTGAGCCTGATCCCGCGTACCCCGGAGGCGTTGCGTCCCATGGATCGCACGTCTTTTTCTTTAAATCGAATGGCTTGACCTGCGCGCGTGACGAGCGAAATCTCGTCATCGCCGGCGGACGGTTTGACCCATACCAGCTCATCATTTTCTTGTAACTTGATGGCGATGAGACCGCTGCGACGCACGTTCGTAAATTCATCCAAGGCAGATTTTTTGAGCGTGCCTTGCCGAGTCGCCATGATCAAATATTTCGTGCCTTCGAGCTCATCCGATCCCAAGGTCGCGGACACTGATTCTCCGGGAGCAAGCTGCAAAAAGTTGACAATAGCCTGACCCTTGGCCGTACGCGAACCCACGGGAATGTCATACGCTTTAAGCCGGAACGCGCGACCGCGCGTGGTAAAAAACAAGATTTCGGCATGCGTGTTGGTGGTAAAAATCTGTTTGACCATGTCCTCTTCCTTTGTCGAGAGACCCACCACCCCCTTACCGCCGCGCGCTTGCGTACGGAAAGTATCCGGCGGCAAACGCTTGATGTAGCCGTCTTCGGTCAGCATCACGATCGTCTCTTCTTCCGGCACCAAATCTTCCATGGAAAACTCTCCGACCGGATGCGGGATAATCACCGTTCGGCGCTCATCTCCATAGCGCTCTTTGAGCTCTGCCACCTCCTGTTTAATCATGGAGAGAATCTTCTTGGCCGAATTCAAAATGCTTTCCAGTTCCGCGATCAATTTCTTTTTCTCGTCATACTCTTGTTCGACTTTCAAGCGCTCAAGATTGGCGAGCTGCTGCAGACGCATTTCCAAAATCGCTGTGGACTGCAAATCCGACAATTTAAACTTCGTCATCAAATTCTTTTTGGCGTCGTCTTTGTCCTTGGATTTTTTAATGGTGGTAATAACCTCGTCAATTTTGAGGAGGGCGATGCGCAACCCTTCCAAAATGTGCAACCGATCTTTGGCCCGATCCAAGTCGTATTGCGTACGGCGGCGAATCACGACTTTTCGATGCGCAACATACTCCTCGAGCAAACCCTTTAAATTCAAAATGCGCGGCTGAATGCCATCCACCAAACACAGAGAATTCACATGAAACGCGTCTTGCAACTGGGTCATCTTAAATAGTTGATTCAACACTTTTTTTGGATAGGCGTCTTTTTTGAGTTCTATAACCACGCGCACACCGTCCTTGTTTGACTCATCGCGCAAATCTCGAATGCCCTCAATCTTTTTTTCCGTCACAAGCTCGGCCATTTTTTCCAAAAGCTGGGATTTATTGACCTGATAAGGCAGCTCAGTGACTAAAATGCGAAACGATCCGGCTTTTTCTTCCACAATCTCCGTTTTGGCGCGCATCACAATCCCTCCGCGACCGGTCGCGTAGGCCTGTTTGATATCGTTTTTGTCATAAATAATCCCGCCCGTGGGAAAATCCGGCCCCTTCACATGATCCATGAGTTCGTCAATGGTGATGTCCGCGTTTTCAATGAGGGCGGAAATACCGTCGCATAATTCCGAAAGATTGTGCGGCGGAATGTTTGTTGCCATACCAACGGCGATTCCCAGCGTTCCGTTCAAAAGGAGATTTGGCAACTTTGAAGGTAGAACTTTTGGTTCCTGATGCGAACCGTCATAGTTTGGTCTAAGATCAACCGTGTCTTTTTCTATATCAAACAACATTTCTTCCGCGATCGCCGTCAGTTTGGCTTCCGTGTAACGGTGCGCGGCGGCGGCATCGCCATCCATGGACCCAAAATTTCCTTGTCCGTTTACCAACGGATAGCGCATGTTAAAATCTTGCGCCATACGCACCATCGATGCATAAACGGCTTGGTCTCCGTGTGGGTGATATTTGCCCAAAACCTCTCCAACCACCGTGGCGGACTTGCGAAATTTGGCAGTAGCCCTTAAACCAGTGCTCCACATGGCATACAAAATGCGGCGATGCACCGGCTTTAATCCGTCACGTACGTCCGGCAACGCCCGATCCACGATCACGGACATGGCATAATCAAGAAACGCGGTTTGAATTTCTTCCACCAACGGCGCAGGTTCAATTTTTCCGATCGTGTGAGACACGAGAGATTTTTCTTCTGGCATACTTTTATGGTTTGGAACTTGTAGAAGATGCTTTAGCTTTTAACCATGCTTCGTGAAAACGATTTTTTAACGCATCCATTCGCGCGTTCACATCCGCTTGACCGATCGCTTCGCCAGAAGTTGAACTTGCGGTGATGGTCTTCCACTTTTCGAGCGTCGTTTGCCATTCCTGCGTCTTGGAATTGTTAGAAGAAGAAAAAATATCGCTTCTCAAATTCGTTCCGAGCGTCCACCACCAGCCGCTCACGACAACGAGACACGAGGCGGCAATGCCGACCACATATCCAAAACCCCATGATGATTGCGGAGTGCGCGCCTCGGCATGCGCCAAAATCAACTCGCGTTTTTCTTCCGAAGAAAGCATGCGCGGTGTTTGGTCTTCTTTTGACCTGTGGCGCTTTGGCGGATGAGAACGATGGACTGACATATTTTCGTATTTTCGAATGATTTCGTGCTTTCGTAAATGTCTTATGCTCTTTCCAAAACGTACACGAACAAATCTTCGGCCGGCAGATCTTTTTTCGCGAGCTTCAACTTGTTCACATCCTGACGCTTGCATACGCCCAACTGTTTACAAAACGCGTCTGCCGTCCCCAGCTTCTCTTTTATTCCTTCCACATGATAGCCCAATGGAATCACCACGCGCGGTTCGATCTCGTTAATCGTTTCAATCGCCTGCTTAACGGTAAACGCGCCGCTCCCGCCAACCGGCAAAAACAGCACATCGATATTTTCCAACTTTCCCGCTTCTTCGTCTGTGAGCGTTCGATGCAATCCGCCCAAAAATCCGATGGACATACCCTCAATCTCAAACCGATACATGAGCGTATGGGGAGAAGTGCCCTCATCCTTTAATGAAATCCCATAAGCAAAAATACCCTTGACCTCATACTCTCCCGGATCGGAAAGGTAAAAGGGTTTATTGGTAAAACCGTCGAGGGAAAACTTTTTTTGATCCTGATGAGACAGAGCAACAACGTCCGGCGCAAGCGTGCGAGGAAAACGCAAACCCAAATCCGAACCGTAGGGATCCGTCACAAGCGTCGCCGCCTGATCGCCCTGATTCGCCTCAATCCTGACGCAAGAAAACCCATGCCAAAATATCTGCATAATAAAGCCTTATAATCATCAATAATGACAGACAAAATTGTACCAATTCCCAAACCAAACAACAAGACTTTGGCAAGACTTTATCGTCTGGTATTTCTATACATCGTCGCTCCAACAATGGCGATGCCGAGCGCGTCTGCGGCATCATCCGGTTGGGGAATCTGTTTGAGATTTAACATGCGCTTCACCATTTCTTGAATTTGTTTTTTACTAGCCGCACCCCAGCCGGTCATTCCCTGCTTTAATTGTTGAGGTGTCATCTCGACGAGAGGAAGGCTCGCGTCAGCCAATGCAAGTAAAATCACTCCGCGCGCCATCCCGACTTTCATCGCGGTCTTGGCATTCGTTTGAAAAAAAAGCTGTTCCACGGCCGCGACATCCGGTTTGTATTTTTTGATGACCAGCGTCAACTCATCCCGAATGTTTTGTAAACGTGTTGAAAAATCATCTTTTGTACTTGTCTTTTTACATCCATGAAACACCCACGTGAGATGACTACCCCTCTGATCGATCACGCCCAAACCCATCCGATCAAAACCGGGATCAATACCGAGAACTCGAAGACGAGTAGTGCTCATAATAGAATAACGTCCTTTGACCACTTGGAATGACGGGACATAGGATTATTTCCGATCAAAAATTCGGACATCACCTTTTTCATATTCCCCCACCTCGCATCCGTCATACGCAAAATGATCGCCGTCTTGGTAAAAATAGAGCGTGGTATTTCTATCGAGCGTGAGCATAAAGCCGCGACCGTTTTGAGATGAGGTCGGGCGAACATCCACCGATGCGACCGCGGAAAACAAATCGTGCGCGCGCCGCACATGCTTGGACTCCTGTCCCAAATCACGCATCACCGCCTGCAAACCGAGACGCGGAGAAATTTTGATGAGCAAACGGCTCCACCAAGAAATGGGTGGGACGTCATCTACGCTTTTATCGTCAATATGGATCATAAATATATTGTGTATCAGCCAAATGATCATTTATGCCTAGTTTAAGGGGGTGCGCTCCAAATTATGGTTGCATCTTAAACGATTGCTTATTCGCCTCTTCAAGAATCCTGATGGTCGCATGCACGGAAAGATTATCACTCGGTAAAAGCACCAAACGCTCATCCAGCTGATTTAACAGCGGACTTAAAAATTCATCCGCCCATGACGGCGATAACGTGAATACACCGGAAAAATCTATTTCCAACCCTTCATTCTTCGGAAGCTCGCGCAACGTTGGCTGAAATGCCTTAAAAGCCTCACTCCCTAATTCCCGCGATATTAATGTTTTGCCAAATTTTTCTAGTTGTAATTTCATATACTTGTGAAGGATTTTAAAACTCTATTTTCGCTAAACATCCTCGCACGATACGTTGACCACGGGTAACACGAAAAACTTTATCCGAGCCTTTCATACGCACTTCGGCATCGCCGCTGATATAGAATAGATCAAATGGCTGATTCGTGATGACCTCGCGAACAAGCTTAAGCCCGTTCCCCCGCTTTTCCGGCGCACGACCGGAGATGAATTCGGTAAAAGCAACTTCAACGGCCACAACATGACTCGGAAGTTCCGGACGGACTTGACGCAACGTTTCTAAAATCCCCAACCCTCGATCGGCAAGTACGATGATGCCTTTAGCAAGGTCGTAGCCGAAAAAAATTCCTGCTGTATCCGGCCACTTTCCCAAATTGTGGGCAAATGAATTATCCCCGATCTCCCCGGCAATTAAAACAATTAAAGAATACAATTTTTCAAACCCTGGCTTCTGCATCAGCGCGGACTCCATTTTTGTAAGCCTTGCATTAAAAATTGAGCTCGTCGGACAATAAAACGTACCCGGAAACTCAATGCCATCTTGGATCCACTCCGAGGCAAACCTCATTAAATCACTAGTAAAAATTTCTAAATCTTTTTCACGGTAATATCGATGAGTGCCGCCATCTTTTTTGATCGCAACTAATTTTCCGCTTTCATCCCAACGACGAAGCGTATTCAAAGAAACACCGAGATATTCAGCGGCTTGGCTGATTGTGAGCAGCTTTTCTTCCATATAGAAATGGTATCATACCATATAAATCTACACAAGTAGTGACTAAATCTACCCAAAAATATAGCAATCTACTCATTATATACCAAAACCACCCGCCCGTGCGGATGGTTTTTTCTTTCTTCTCTTTCCACGTTTACGCCTGCGTCAGCGTTGGTTCGTCTCTTACCGGTTCCGGTTGAGAGGAGTGGATGACGCCGAAGCCGGTGCCGGCGGGAGTCAAACGACCGATGATCACGTTTTCTTTTAATCCTTCAAGGCGATCAATCTTGCCTGTGACGGCCGCGTTGATGAGTACGCGCGCGGTTTCTTGGAACGACGCGGCAGACAAGAATGATTCGGTGGATAAGGCGACTTTTGTGATGCCCATGAAAAGCTGTTGCAGATTGGACGGTTCACCCTTGGCTTTTACCACGCGATCGTTTTCTTCCTCGGCCCGACATTTTTCCACCACCTGACCGGGCAAGAGTTCCGTATCTCCGGCACCGGTGACGTACGCGCGCGAAAACATTTGGCGCACGATGATTTCGATGTGTTTGGCGTTCAACTTTTGTCCTTGAGACGCGTAGATCGAGAGCACTTCTTTGAGCAAGTAGCGCATGACCGCTTCATATCCTTTTAAGCGGAACAGGTCTTGCAGATCCAATTGCCCCTCGGTCAACATGTCGCCGGCCGCCACCTCTTGCCCGTCTTTCACGATCACGTGATACCCGGTTGGGATCGGGTGTTCCGTGGCGGTTTGAGCTTCAAACACCAGGGTTAATTTATTTTTTTCAATCTTGACGCTGCCTTTGTGGCTCGCCAAAACCTCCTCACCGTTTGAACGAACGATGAGCGCGTCTCCCTCGCGCGCTTTTGCGCCGTCTTTTACCTTGACCAAATCTCTTTTCAGAAACGTGAATGTTTCGTCCTGTACGGAGATGTAGCTGATGTGCACGGATTTTTCCCCAGAAGTCGTGTCAATCACTTTTTGACCGGTCGTGGTTTGCAACACGCGCTTTTCCCCCTCGACGATTTTGACTTTCCCCGCCATCTCCGCGATCACCGCGCGATATTTCGGAGTTCGCGCTTCAAACAGTTCTTCCACGCGAGGCAAACCTTGGGTGATGTCAAAAGCCGCGGCTCCTCCGTGATGAAAAGTACGCATGGTGAGCTGCGTTCCGGGTTCTCCGATCGATTGCGCGGCAATAATGCCAACGGCGGTTCCGATCTTTACAAACGCGTTGTACGCCAGATCATACCCATAACACTTTTGACACAACCCGCGCTTGAGTTTGCAGGTCAATACGGAACGCACCACCGCAGAAATAACCTGATGCTTCATGAGCATGCGGATGTGATTTTCCGTAAGCAGCGTCCCCTTCTTTACCAAAACCGCTTTTGTTTCCGCGTCTTTCAAATCTTTGAGAAGCACTCTTCCCAACAAACGCGTCATGATCGGCTCACCGATTTCTTCACATTCGGCGGCAACGAGCGTTACCCCTTCCGTATCTCCGCAATCCTCTTGCATCACAATCACATCTTGAGCCACATCAACCAATCGGCGCGTCAAATATCCGGCGTTGGCGGTTTTAAGAGCCGTGTCCGTTAATCCCTTTCTGGTTCCGTGAGAGGCGATAAAGTATTCCAGCACGTCCAACCCTTCGCGAAAAGAAGATTTGATGGGCAGCTCGATAATTTCCCCGGCCGGGTTGCTCACCAGTCCAACCATACCGACCACGCGCGTGAGTTGTCCCGGCGATCCTCGAGCACCGGAATCAATCATGGAAAAAATGGTGCCTGTTTTTTCGAGCGAATCTTTCGCGAGATGTTGAATGTCGTCCTTCACGTCTGACCACACTTTAATGATTTGCGAATACCGCTCTTTTTTGGTCAACAATCCTTCTTTGTACTGTTCCTCAATCTCGAGCGCTCGCGCATTCCCCCGTTCGATCATGGCCTGTTTGTCGATATCCGGGAGATCTCCGATGCCATAACTGAAACCGGACTTGGTAATATAATAGAAACCAAAATCCTTGACCTCATCCAAGAAACGGGCCGTGCGTTCAAAGCCGCGCAACTCGATGGTGGTACGCACGATTTCTCCCAATTGTTTGGTGCCGATCAGTTCATTGCGAAAACCGATTTCCTTTGGAAACAAACGGTTTAACATGATGCGTCCCACGTTCGTTTCTATGACCGGTTCTCCGATCTTGAGCCGCACCTTGATTTTTTCGCGGATGTTGAGCCCGCCCATTTGAAAAACATACACCGCCTCTTCGGGTTTCCCGAAAATCTTAACCTTGCTGCCCTCCGCCGGTTCAACCAGTGTGGTCATATAATAGCAGCCCCAGGCAATATCTTTGTCCGGACGAGCGACCGGCTGGCCGGTTGCCGGCTTTAACAAATTTTTCGTCGACAACATGATGTTGCGCGCTTCTTCTCGCGCTTCTTCGGTGAGCGGAATATGCACGGCCATCTGGTCTCCATCAAAGTCCGCGTTAAACGCCGGACACACCATGGGGTGAATTTGAATGGCTTTGCCTTCTATCAATTTTGGTTGAAATCCTTGAATACCGAGGCGGTGCAACGTCGGCGCGCGGTTCAAAAGCACCACGGAATTGACGGCAATCGTTTCCAAAATATCCCACACCTCCGGATGATCCGCTTCAATGTAACGATTGGCCGAACGAATGTTGTGCACCAATTCACGTTTGATGAGCTGCGAGATGATAAACGGCTTAAACAGTTCCAATGCCATGGTTTTAGGCAAACCGCACTGGTGCAATTCGAGCGTCGGACCGACCACGATCTCGGAACGACCGGAATAGTCGATGCGCTTGCCCAATAAGTTTTGACGAAAACGTCCCTGCTTCCCTTTCAAAATATCCGCGAGGGATTTGAGCTGACGTTTTTTTCCGGTCGCGGCGATCACGGTTTTCGAATGACGCGCGCTGTTGTCAATCAACGAATCCACCGCTTCTTGCAACATGCGCTTTTCGTTGCGCACGATAACTTCCGGAGCGTTGAGTTCGATAAGACGCTTTAAACGATTGTTGCGATTGATGACGCGACGATACAGATCATTTAAATCCGAAGTCGCAAACCGTCCTCCGTCGAGCGCGACCATCGGACGCAAATCCGGAGGGATAATAGGCAGCGCTTTCAAAATCATCCAGTGAGCATCCACCGCATTCAGATGCAAAGATTTGAGAAGTTTGAGGCGGCGGATCAAACGATCGCTCTTAGCGTCGGAAGCGCCCTCCAATTCTCCTTGAAGTCTTTTGATCGTGGCCGCGAGATCAATCTTGTGCAGTAATTCATCCACCGCTTCCGCGCCGATCTTGGCCTCAAAAACGTGTCCGTATTTTAGAGACAGCTCGTGATAGTCCGCTTCGGATAAAATTTTGAGCGGTCGCAAATCCTTGAGTTCTTTTTCAGAAGTCGAAAAATCCAGTTCCAATTCCTTAAGTTTCCGTTCCTTATTGCCAGTCATTTTGTCCAATTCTTTCCCCAAGGCGTCCTGGCTTGATTTTTTCTCCGTCGTTATTTTTTGCACGCGTTCCGCCTCACGATCATATTCCGCGTCAATCGATTTTCGTTTGCCTTTATACTCGGCGCGCACCTGCTCCAACATCTGATCGCGCAAGGCTTGATGCACGTCCGTTACCACAAAGGCGCTGAAGTACACCACCTTTTCCAACGATTGAAGGGTGAGATCAAGCACCGTGCCGATCTTGGAAGGTACGCTGCGCAAAAACCAGATATGCGCGACCGGAGCGCACAGTTCAATGTGTCCCATGCGTTCCCGACGGACGAGCGAGTGCGTAACTTCCACGCCGCACTTGTCACAAATGATTCCCTTGTAACGAATTTTTTTATACTTCCCGCAATAACATTCCCAATCTTTTGACGGTCCGAAAATTTCCTCGGCAAACAAACCGCCTTTTTCCGGTTTCTGCGTTCGATAGTTGATGGTTTCCGGTTTTGTTACCTCTCCATAGGACCAGGCGCGAATGACTTCCGGCGACGCCAACTTCAAACGAATGGCGTCAAAGTCGGTGGTTTTGATATTTTCCGTGTGGAAGAAAGCCATAAAAAAAGAATTTAGAAGTTGGAATTTAGAAGTTAGAAGTTACTCCCGGATGACGGGCCCCAGGATTCTTCCGAAGAGTTGATGAGCGGCGGCTTCATGCGCAAGGATTCTGCGCGAGGGGTGTTTTCCTCTATGCGCTTCCCGTGCTTCATCAGTTCCACGTCCAAACACAACCCCTTTAGCTCTCGCACCAACACATGAAAGGATTCCGGAACGTTCACTTTCCGAATCGGTTCACCCTTGATGATGGATTCATACGCTTTTGATCGTCCGGGCACGTCATCCGACTTGATGGTCAAAATTTCTTGCAAGGTGTGCGCCGCTCCGTACGCTTCGAGCGCCCATACTTCCATTTCTCCAAAGCGCTGACCGCCGAATTGCGCTTTTCCGCCCAACGGCTGTTGCGTAATCAGAGAATACGGCCCGATGGATCGCTGGTGAATTTTATCTTCCACCATGTGATGGAGTTTTAAGATATAAATGTATCCCACGGTCGGATGATGATCATAGGCTTGGCCGGTGCGACCGTCATACAGCGCAATCTTCCCATCATTGGGAAAACCGGCGGCGACCAACTGTTCACGAATGATTTTTTCCGGCACCCCGTCGAACACGGGGGTGGCCACGCGATACCCGAGAGCATTGGCCGCCAATCCCAAATGGGTTTCCAAAATTTGTCCCAAATTCATACGCGAAACCACGCCCAACGGGGACAAAATAACGTCGATCGACGTGCCATCCTCCAAAAACGGCATATCCTCAACCGGCACGATTTTAGAAATCACTCCTTTGTTTCCGTGGCGTCCCGCCAACTTATCGCCGGCTTGAATCTTGCGAAGATCGGCTACGGAAACGACGATCTGACGCAGCACTCCCGGCTGCAATTTATCTCCGGCCTCGCGGGAAAATATTTTCACATCCACCACCTTACCTTTTTCCCCATGCTCCAAATACAAAGAGGAGTCGCGCACGTCTCGCGCTTTTTCCCCGAAGATCGCACGCAACAATTTTTCCTCGGCGGAAAGGTCGGTTTCGCCCTTGGGCGTAATTTTTCCGACCAAAATATCACCGGATTTTACTTCCGCGCCGATACGCACGATGCCATGTTCATCCAAATTACGAAATTTCTCTTCCGACACGTTAGGAATGTCGGATGTAATGACTTCCGGTCCCAACTTCGTGTCACGCACGTCCAAAGTGTGATGCTCGATGTGGATCGAGGTAAAGCGATCGGTGTGCACCAAACGCTCGCTCAAAATAATCGCGTCTTCATAATTGTATCCGTCCCAGCTCAAAAACGCGCACAACAAATTTTGACCCAAAGCCATTTCCCCGCGTTCGCAAGATGTTCCATCAATCAAAACCTCTCCGGCACGAACTTTTTGTCCTTTATTCACGACCGGTCGCTGGTTAATGCAGGTGGAACTGTTGGAACGTTGAAATTTTAAGAGATCATACCGGCGCATTTCGCCGTGAGCGTTTTGGAATTCAATATGTTTGGCGGAAACGGAAACGACCGTGCCATCCTCGGATGCTATCATGGTGTGACCCGAGTCAATCGCCGCGCGACGCTCAACGCCCGTACCCACGAGCGGCGCATCCGGCTTGATGCAGGGAACGGCTTGCCGCTGCATGTTTGTACCCATGAGCGCGCGGTGACCGTCATCATGTTCCACGAAAGGAATAAGAGACGTGCCGATCGATAAAATTTCCTTGGAAGAAACGTCCATGTAGTCCACTTCATGCACATCAACCACCGTCGGCTCCCCGTTTTTACGAGCACTCACGCGTTCGGTTACGAAATATCCATTTTCATCAATCGGAGTTGTGGCCGGAGTCGAGGTTCCTCGCTCTTCGATAAAAGCGTTCAGATACACAATGGTGCCGGTCACATGTGGGATCACCGGAATGGTTTCAATGGAAAGATTTTTGAGTTTTTCGGCCAACGCTTTTGTGATTTTGGTTTTGGCTTCGACAACAAGTTTTCCCTCTCCGTCTCGAACATCCACGCGCAACGTTTCATCGATGGCATCTTTTCCATCATTCTTCGCCCAACTTTTTACCACGCGATACGGAGTCTCAATAAACCCATAGTCATTAATACGGGCATAACACGCGAGGTGACCGACGAGCCCGATGTTTGGGCCTTCCGGAGAGGCAATCGGACAGATACGACCGTAGTGGGTGCGATGCACGTCGCGTACATCAAATCCGGCGCGTTCGCGCGTAAGGCCTCCCGGACCCATGGCCGATAAACGACGCTTGTGTTCGAGCTCTGACAATGGATTGGTTTGATCCATGAATTGCGACAGCTGGGAACTCATGAAAAATTCCCGCACCGCGCCGATCACCGGTCGAGCATTGATCAATTTCGCCGGCGTGATGGTCGTGATGTCCAATGTGGACATACGATCTTTGACGATGCGCTCCATACGAGCCAGTCCGATACGAAAACGGTTTTGCACAAGCTCTCCGACCGCCCGCACGCGACGATTTCCCAAGTGATCCACGTCGTCCGCCTCTTCCTGACTGATGTTCAAACGAATAATTTCACGTAAAATCGCGATCAAATCCTCTTTGGTGAGAATGCGATTCTCTTCCTTGGCCACATATTCTCGTTCCGCCTGCAACCCAAAACGTTGGTTAAACTTATAGCGACCGACCGGTCCCAAATCATACCGATCAAAATTAAAAAACATCGAATGAATGAGTGATCTGGCATTATCGGCTGTCGCCAAATCCCCCGGTCGAATGCGTTTATAGACTTCGATATTTCCGTCCTCCTCATTTTTGGCGGCGTCTTTGGCTAACGTCGCTTCGATATAATGATTGAGCGGATGAACATCCACACCCGCGAATAATTGTTTGATGTCCTCATCATCACCCACGCCAAACGCGCGCACGAGCGATGTGGCTGCCACCTTGCGTTTTCGATCAATCTTAACCCAAATTACGTTGTTCCCGTCAGTTTCAAATTCCAGCCAAGCCCCGCGATTGGGAATAATTTTGGCTCCGTAATGACGGCGGCCATGCATGAGTTCGGCGGTAAAAAACGCTCCGGCTGATCGCACGAGCTGCGTCACAATCACGCGCTCAATCCCGTTCACGATAAAGGTTCCGCGATCCGTCATAAGCGGCAGATCACCCAAATACACCTCTTGCTCACGCTCAATATTGGTACGCTTGTTGATGAGGCGCGTTTTTACGCGCAAAGGCGCTTCATAATTGACGTTTTTAGCTTTAGACGTTTTTTCATCAAACTTCGGTTCGTCAAAAACATAATCCACAACATACAACTCAAGATCGCGTCCGATAAAATCTTTAATCGGCGAAATCTCTTTGAACAACTCTCGAATCCCTTCCTCGATGAACCAACGATAAGAAGACTTCTGAATCTCGATCAGATCCGGAAGAGCCATCGCGTCTCGCGCGGCCGTAAAATACCGACGCTCCGCTTCCTTCAGAGGCTGCCGACGAAATTGCATCACTGGCATGGTGATGGAGATAAAGACCCAATGTTTTTCTTGTCCGAGACCGTCCATGGGTTGAAAACCCAGCCGGGGATGGATAGTGACCGGATGATCAAGAAAAAACAGGGGTTGAATTTTAGAAAAACGTGTTTCGAGCCAAAAAACCAAACGACCTTCAGAATGTGAAGGCTGTGGATTATTTGTTTATAACTCTATTTTAGCCATTCAAATTGGCTCAAATTGACGGGAACTTAGCTGCATCGCCCCGTCAACCTCACGTTTAGTAGGGGGAGTCTATCAAGACTGACGGTTCCTGTCAAATCATGGAAAATCGATGGAAAATAGACAGAAAAACAGCCCATTACGATGACTGTTTTTCTTTGATCCTCAAAAGGGTGTTACTTCGCGAATCGGTTGTAAACCCAAGCAAAAAGATGACCCAAAATATAACCGACGATGAAGTGCAGGATGGCCATCCAAATAGCTCCACCGGCACTATATGAGAAGCCCGGATGCATTGGCCCAACCAACATGATGAGCTCCTTGCCATAGCCACTGCTCAAAGAATACATCATGAGAACCAACCACCACACACCACAAAAGATGCCTACGGTAAGGCCTAACGCTTTTTCTTTCAACATACAAAAAATATTCTAGTTATGAATAAAACCTCGACCTTTCTCTGTATGATAGCAAATTTGTCAGAAAGGTTGAAGGTTCCCAACCACCTGCAGCACCCGTCGCTACCACCTCACCCTGCCCTCTCCTTCGTAAGGAGAGGGTTCTGAGCGGTCTGACCTCCCTCCTTACGAAGGAGGGAATGAGGGAGGTGGTTCCCTCGATGGCAGTTCATTTATTCTTCATGATTTTTTTCGTGACCGCGCCCTGATACAAACGAAAAGCCGGTCTGTGTTCTTTTGGATAAAGATAATACGTTCCCAAAATCATTTTACAGCCACCGCAAACAAGGGTGGGTTTAAAACCCGCCCCTACAGTTGTTTCATCTTTGGATTCCGAAATACGATCAAGATACAACCGTTTGAGCGCTCCCGGCCCATCTTTTTGATAGGAAAGAAGAGGAGCGTCACAGCTCGCGCAGGACACCTGCAACAAGCGCGAATACCCACCTCGTACTTTTCTGTATTTATCCGATTTGAGTTTTGATTTTTTCATGAATGCTCTTTTTTATTATTGATCAATCCTCATTTAATGGCCGAGCAAATTTTTTGCAACAAGGCCGATAACTAAAATCCCTAAAAAATTAAAAATAAATGAGACGGGAATAAAAAGGGAGGTTTTGGTTTTTGAGAAACCCATCATGGTGAGCCCCAGTTCGTCGGGCAAAGGCGAGGCAATGATCAATGCGCCCAAAAAGAAAGTCAGCCACCTAAAAGATTTTAGTCGAATGACGGATCGAAGCTTGCCGTTTCCTGAATTTCTGATTAAACGTAAAATGTCTTCCCCAAATCTATCTCGCATAAATCGAAAAATAATCAAATCTCCGCAGAGAGCGCCAAGACCGCCAAAAATCGCCACAAGAAGCACGGATTGGGATAATTGAGCTGTTTCCCCAAGCGCAACCATTGCGGGAACAGTGGTAAAAACAGAAGTAAAAAACATCCCGGCAATAAAGCTGTCCAGAAACCACAAATCCTGCGTTTGCTTTAACATTTCTTCGATAGCCCCTGTTTTTATCAAAACAATCGCAACGATAACGCTTAAAACGATTATGCCAATATCTTTTGTCAGGTTATTTTTTGGATTTTCCATAAAATGATTGGCTCTACTAGATAACTACCTGTCGTTAGTATAGCAAAATAGAAAAAAATCTTGCGCAATGATCGGCCATAGATGCGATGTGATTTTTTTCATAGTTTTGATTCTGTCTTCATTGGAGTAATAGTCGAAGGCAGCCACAGAAAACGAAAAAATGAATACAGCAAGGTAGAAATGATGAGGATGCCTATGATAGATTGCCAGGAATGGTACTGCTTCCAATGATCATATGGCCAATACCGTGTACCAAATATAAAAAATAAGGGGATCTCATCTACGACCAAAGCACTACCAATGGCTAAAAGAAGATGTTTTTTAGTCAAAATATAAATAAAGATTAAAACCAACCCGTACATATAATGATGTAATTGCAAGCCTGCTATTGTAGGGCCATGTTTTGGCATCAGCCAAAGCAAAAGTCTTGTAATGAGTATAGTGGAAGCAAATAAAAGGAAAAAGTATTTAAGAGACATAAAATATGTTCTATTTTTTACTGCTGCAGTTAAACATCCATTGTGCATGAGTTGAGTGATACGCTGATAAAATTCTTACGATTTTTCTGAAAGTACAAATTGGCGGTGTTTTTTGATTGATGTTCGAACTTTCTTTGAGCAAAACCCCCACTAAGGAAGCCAGCCCCGCCACCGCTCGACAAGCTCGCCACACCACAGAAAAATACTCTTTGCTCTTTTCATTTTGCGCGCGCCCGATTTCTTTTTCTCTTAATGAAAAGAGTATTTTTCTGTGGTGTCTTGCAATGAATTGCAAGGTGGCGGGTCTGGCCTCTATCTTTCGCAAGAACACGGCGGAATTCCCCCCAAACCCCCCTTCCGCCGTGTTCTTGCGGGGACGGGACGGGAACGGAAGCAGGCGGGCAAAAATTCCTTCCCCCCAACCCCCTTCCTTTTTGCCCGCCTGCTTGGGCTTCGCCCCCAAAACTTTCGGACGGACGGATTTTTCGGCGGAC
>JAUSEV010000049.1 GCA_030649995.1 Candidatus Uhrbacteria bacterium | reverse complement strand
CCCATCGATCCGCCGTGATGCGGAACCTTCAGGACGTCGGACCGCAGCGAACCGCCGTATGAAGCGATCCGCTCCATGGCGTCGCTTGAAATGTCTCCGGTGAACATGGCGCCGAATTTTTCGTATTCAAGTTTGATCACTATCGAATTGTCGTTCGGATTTGAAAAAATTTTGTCCTCCGGCGGGTTCAAGACATACAGCCTGACGCCGCCGAAACCGGTTATCTCATCCCCATCATCGACGACGATCCTGCGGAGGCTCTTCTTTTTGACGATCTCGATATATTTTTTGTACAGGACCGCGTCGTCGGATGACGGTTCGCCGTTATCTATGACGCTGCCCACCTTAAAATTTTCCAGTATATACAATAGCCCGCCCATATGATCTTCATGAAAGTGGGTGACCACCACGGCATCGAGCTTTCGTATGCCGTTGTTCCACAGGTATGGCGCCACTACGGATTTTCCCGCGTCAGCCATTCCCTCTACGCCGCCGGAACCTCCGTCTATAAGCATCGTGCCTCTACCCGGAAATTGCACTATCGCGGAATCACCCAGACCCACATCCAGAAATGTGATCTTTAACTGCCTGCCATTGTAACCAAGGGGTTCGGTCCATACTAATACGTTCAATGCTACCAACGCTGCCACAAAAATATATTTTCTGTTTTTTGCGAAGAAGAGATACGCCAGGACGGCGTAGTAGGCGCATATGAAAAACGGCGAAGGCGACGGGATCCTTATGTAAGATAGCGGCGTCTGCGCGAGCATATGATTTATATAGAAAGTCGCCCAGGTCAACACCGAAAGGATCGTTCCCATCCAGCCTAAACAGAAAACGGCTCCGACGATATTTAAAGAAAGAAAGACGAATGACGCCACCGTCAGGACTAATAACGCCGGCACTATGACTAAGTTCGCCAACACGGCTATCGGCGATACAATATTAAAGTATTTGGCGACGATCGGAAAGACGCCGATGGACGCCGCTATGGATACTGCGGCGCTCTTGGTAATGTAGTTCTTTCTTTTGCCGAATATTTCTTCTATCCTTGGCGTGAATAATATTATGCTGACTACGGAACCGAATGAGAGCTGAAAACTCGGATCAAAAAGCTCTTTTGGGTTTGCGAGGAGTATCAGGAAAGCGGCAAGAGAGAGCGAATTGAGTATGTCAGATTCCCTGTCTATGATGTAACCGAATGACGCTATGACGAACACGATCGTCGCTCTTACCACCGGAGGCGACGAGCCGGCCACGAAACAATAGAAGACGATGGCGAGCGACGTAAGGGCCAGATTGGATAAGGGAGAGAGCTTCACTGACCTGGCCGGCACTCTCTCACTCAACCCCTATACCAAGGACAACAAGGGCGATCGCACCG
>JAUSEV010000004.1 GCA_030649995.1 Candidatus Uhrbacteria bacterium | reverse complement strand
AAATTACCGCCTCTATGCACGAAGCCTCGAGCCGATCACCCTTGGCGACAGAGGTTTCATGCGGATGCCTTAAAAGTGACCTCTTAAAAGGGACATTCTAACTTCCCTAGAAAGAGGACATTCTAACTTCTGTTTGACAGTCAAATGTAGGGGTCTTGTCTTATTGTGTCCCGACATTTATGATGGGCGGATTCTATGGAACATATTTTTACCGATGCCAATTTTGATGCGGAAGTCTTGAAATCATCCGTGCCGGTGGTGGTGGATTTTTGGGCAGAGTGGTGCGGGCCGTGTCGGATGATGTCGCCCATTTTGGAAGAAGTGGCAGGGGAAATTGAGTCGAGTAAAATAAAAATAGGCAAAATGAATGTGGATCAAAACCAAACCGTGCCAGGTCAATTTGGCATCATGTCCATTCCAACTTTTTTGATTTTTAAGAACGGCATGGTTGTAGAGCAAATGGTAGGATCAATGTCTAAAGCGATGTTTAAAGAGAAGATCATGAAACATCTTTGATATGCATGAACTCATCATCATCGGTTCCGGGCCGGCTGGTTGGACCGCCGCGATTTATGCGAGCCGCGCCAATCTTGCGCCCGTGCTTTTTGAGGGCGCTGAACCTGGCGGACAACTTATGACGACGACGGACGTGGAGAATTATCCGGGTTTTCCCAAAGGCGTGCAGGGACCGGAATTGATGGAACTTATGAAGGAACAAGCCAAACGTTTTGGGACGGAAATTATTTCGGCGCGCGTCGAATCGCTCAAAACAATGGAAGGGGGATTTGAAGTCACCGCAGAAGGCAAAACGTATCAATCAAAAACGATCATCATGTCCACCGGCGCTTCGGCGCGGCGACTCGGTCTTGAATCGGAAAAGAAATTGTTTGGCCATGGAGTTTCCGCTTGCGCAACGTGTGATGGATTTTTTTTCAAAGATAAACGGGTCGTCGTCGTAGGTGGGGGGGATAGCGCTATGGAAGAATCTAATTTTTTGACTAAGTTTGCGAGCGAGGTGACGATCATCCATCGGCGCGATCAATTCAAGGCTTCCAAAATTATGCAGGAGCGCACCTTTAAGAATCCAAAAATCAAGGTGATTTGGAACAAGGAAGTGATCGAGGTTTTGGGCGTGGACGTCGGCCATGTTACTGGCGTCCGTCTTAAGGACACGGTGAACGGAGAGATGAGCGAGTTTGCGACCGACGGAATGTTTGCCGCCATCGGTCATGAACCAAACTCGTCGCTTATCGAAGGGCTGGTCGAACTTGATGAGAGAAAATACGCAAAGACCGTGGACGGAACATCAAAAACAAACGTGCCCGGATTGTTTGTCTGCGGAGATCTGATGGACGCGCGTTATCGTCAAGCCGTGACCGCGGCCGGGACGGGTTGTATGGCGGCGTTGGATGCGGAGAGATTTCTTAGTCAGGCGTAACTAGGAACTAGTAATCAGTAACTAGTAATTCGTAACTAGTCATTTAGTCATAAAAGATCAATCCTAGTTACTGATTACTAGTTCCTAGTTACGCCTATTTATTTCTATGTCTGCTTTTACAAACGCCATGCGACAGCTTGAGTTGGCGGCAACGATTGCTCCGCTTGATCCCGCCACTCTCGAACGGTTACGCCATCCGCAACGGATCGTTGATGTTCAGTTTCCCGTAAAAATGGATAATGGATCAACAAAATTTTTTCACGGCTATCGCGTGCAATGGAATAATGATCGCGGACCTTACAAAGGCGGTTTACGTTTTCACGCGCAAGTCGAAATGGACGAAGTCAAGGCGCTCGCTTTTTGGATGACCATCAAATGCGCGGTGGTCGGGATTCCATTTGGCGGCGGCAAAGGCGGAGTGACCGTCAATCCAAAAGAATTATCCAAAGGGGAGTTGGAACGATTGATGCGCGCGTTCACGCGTTCGATTGCGGATGTGATCGGGCCGGACAAAGATATTCCGGCGCCGGACGTTAATACCAATCCGCCGCTTATGGATATTTTGGCGGATGAATATGGAAAGATTATCGGCCACGCGGAACCGGCGGTTGTTACGGGCAAATCGATCGCGCACGGCGGATCAGAAGGACGCGGCACCGCTACGGGTCAAGGCGGATATTATGTGTTTGACGTTTATCGCGAAAAATCCGGGTTTGATCCGGAGTCAGGATCGATTGTTGTTCAGGGTTTTGGAAATGCAGGACAAGTGATCGCGAAACTTTTTCATCACCACGGTTATCGTGTGATCGCCGTGTCTGATTCTCAAGGAGGGATTCACGATGAACGCGGCTTGGATATTCCAGCGCTTATCAAACATAAAGAGTCGACCGGTCGCGTGAGTGGATTTTTCGGCGCGCGCGAGATCAATCAAGAAGAACTTTTGACGTTGCCGTGTGGCGTCCTTGTACCATCAGCTCTCGAAAATCAACTCACAGGCGAGATCGCGCCGCGCGTGCAAGCGCAGATGATCCTCGAATTGGCGAACGGCCCAACGACTCCGGAAGCGGACGCGTATTTTGCCAAGCACGGCACGATCGTCATCCCCGATGTTCTGGCAAATGCCGGTGGAGTCGCGACTTCGTTTTTAGAATGGCAACAAAACAAAACAGGGGAACATTGGAGCGAAAAAGAGGTTTTTGCTCGCATGGAACCGCTCATACGCGAAGCGGCCAAGGCCGTGATTCACACCGCGGAAAAATACGGCGCCACGCAACGCGAAGCCGCGTTCGTGCTGGCGATTGAGCGGATCGCGGAAGTGGCGCGATCGTGATTAACAACAGAGCCATGATATGACAAAAGCATTTGCCAGATTTCAGATAAGTCAGGTCGGCCTTTTGATCAGAGACGGAAAGTGTTTGTTGCTTCAATTTTCCGGAGGGAGTGAGAGATGGGGTTTGCCGGGCGGGAGAGTGGATGAAGGAGAATTTGTCGGTGATCCGAATTTGAGTGAGCGAGCGTTCCGTAGGGAGATGAAAGAAGAAACGGGTTTGGAGGATTTTGAAATTTTGGGCGTCGTTGATTATGATTTGTGGTACACGGGGGATGGGATCCCGATTTGCGGAATCGTCAATTTGATTGAAAGTAAAACAGAAGAGATTCAGTTGAGTCATGAGCATACGCGCTTTGCGTGGGCATCTCCCTTTGAGTTGGATCAGTATCCGTTTGTCTGGCCAAAATTAAAACAAATGATCGAAAAAGGTTTTCAATTTTCACCTTTATAATAGAAAGGATATTTGCAAGAAATACGCACCATCACGTTCAAGACAATAAAAATATATTCATGAAGCGTCTCAAAAATGACATGATTGTGGTCGTAACAGGAAAGACAAAAAAATGGAGAATTTCAAACTGTGCGCTATAGCGCACAGTTTGAAATTGTGTGCTATCCTTCATGGATATGATGATCAGAGATATGACGATGAAGGCATCAGATCAGAATAAAAAAGTTGAACGAGGGGAGATTGTGAAAATGATTTTGATGACCGTTGGGGCGGTTGGAGTTTTGGCGGTTGGAGTCGTTTGTCCAAATTTGCTTCAGTTGATGAAGCCGGTGCTGCGCAAACGTTATCAACCGGAACGTGTAAAACAGGCGTTCTATCGATTAGATAAGAAGGGTCATCTGATCATTCGCCAAACATCCGCAGGTTGGGCCATCACGCTCACCGAGAAAGGTCGTTTAGAGCTTCTGGCGTATGAGCTTGGCCAAAAGCAACTGCAGAAACGAAAGCATTGGGATGGCAAGTGGCATTGTCTCATGTTTGATATTCCGGAGAAACAGCGAACGGTTCGAGAACAGGTGAGAAAGCTTCTTGGAAAATTCGGATTTCATCGTTTGCAAGACAGCGTGTGGGTTTTTCCTTACGAGTGTCGAGAGGTTTTGGACTTGTTGCGCACAAAATATCAGATCCGTGCGGAGGCTCTCTATGTCGTGGTTGAATCGTTAGAGAACGATCGTTGGCTAAAAAAACATTTTGGATTAAAATAGATATTAAGAACATAGGGATCAAAGTCAATCAACCCGATAGTTCAAACTGTGCGCTATAGCGCACAGTTTGAAATTTGGAGTCTATGGATATTTTATGGATATTTTGTGAAGGTTTTTTCTCTTGTCGAACGTGTACAAACCTTCTCGCCGCAAAGAGCAGCGATAGATGGCTACTCTATACCATTGAATATTCCCACGTCAGAAAATTTTATGTTTAGATCAAAAGGAATTGGTGATTCAAACTCCACCTTTATACACGTCCCCGTTGGAGGGACTTTCTCCAGTTGTTGTGGCGTAAAAAGAGTTAATATAAGTCTGCCATGGGTGACGATGAGGGGAATGCCGTCCGCGTATTTTTTATAAAACTCGGAGAGTGCAGCTAAAGTCCTTTGTAGAACTTCATCATACCGTTCACCGCCCACAGAATGAAAATCATATAGGCGATTTACAGAAGCAATGAAAGTTTCGCCATGTCGCGTAACAATTTCTTTGCGCGCAAGGCCTTCAATGCTCCCAAAGCGACATTCAGCCAAACGTGAATCAACCAGGAAAGGAAGACTGAGGCGTTCCGCCACCACGCGACCGGTTTCGCGGGCACGTGAAAGGTCTGACGTCAATATGTGGGTGATATCGGTACCGGACAATCGTTCCGCTAATTCCGCCGCCTGCGCCAATCCGTTTTGGTTCAACGGTATGTCAGTTTGTCCTTGAAGCCGTTGTTCTTTGCTCCAATCCGTTTCCGCATGTCGCACGATAAAAAAACGCATAGTTCATTAGTTTTTTGTTCGTTACTTATATTGATCGGTTCCGCGGCATCGGTCAATGAAGAAAATAAAAAAATCAGGGCTCAAGCAATCCGCGCCCAAGAAATTTTTCTAAAGGGGAGTGCGAGTCCGGAGACCTGCGAACACCCTATGGAAAAATTCCATGCTTGTCGTGGACGCGGATTGCTAAAGACCTGATGTGTGGAGATCACGAATGATCAACGTAGGATACCAGCCCCAGGCAGGGTTGTCAAGAGGGGGTGGGGCGCAAAAAATCCGCCTCCTGCGGATCAATGTCCTAGACGCTTTTTATCACGACCTATGGGGCAGGTCAAAATAGTGTCAAGCCCCTGTATTTTGAGCAAATTTGAGCTTAATTGGGGTTATTGATGCCGGTTTCGTCCACACCCGTGGTCGTCGAGGATGTGGAGAGTTTGCTAACGCCGAGCAAGCAGACGGCGCCCCATGGTTTGTAGTGGCTGTAAAAGGTCTTATTTTTCCGTTCCCCGTTGGAGTAGTTGACGGTATAGTCAAAGCGCGCATCGGCTCCGGTATGCGCTTTTTCCGTGCATTTGGTTTCCCCCGGTTTCAGATCCAGGGTTTCAATGATCTTTTTTTCCGGTGGTGGGACGAAATTGAACATTTTAGGAGCACTTTGAGTTGCCACGCGTCCGTCTTTTGTTCCCCAGAATCGGAAAGCGAGATCATTGCCTTGAATATGCGTCGTGATCATCACCCAGTGCTCCATGTCATTTTTAAATCGAAAATCCGGCGCCGGTTCATAGATGGTGGCATCGGTTCCGGCCGGTTCATAATAAGGGACGCGATAGGCGTGGTTGGTGCGAGCGGTAATGGGCATTCCCGAACCGAGAGCGGCGCGGAACGTGGTTGTGCCGATCTGGCACAATCCACCGCCGTATTCCGGGACGGTTTTATTTCCTTTGATGACCAACTCTTTGACCCAACCATTTTCTCCATCAATGGATCCGAGAGTTTTGACTAAAGAAAATTCCTCTCCGGGAGGGATCAAAGCTCCATTGACTTTGGCCGCTCCCATGGCGATATTTTTCCGTCGATTTACGGGAGAGCCTGCAAAATTTGAGCGTCCCATGCCGATCATCTCTTTAATCCCAAGTCGTTTAGCATCCTCTCCTTCTATCGTGGGGATGGCGCGGCGCAAAACGATTGCCATGCTGGAAGAACCGTTCGTCCAACCGTCTTCGATGTTTTTTGCGGTGCTTGAAACGGCCAAGGCCAACCCCTCTTCCGGCGCCACAAATTCTTTGACGAGATTTTCCTCTAAGACGAGTTTTCCGTTTCGCGAATCTCGAAGGATGTTTTGGAGCCATGTTCGCAAGGTTTGTTCCATGCGTTTTTCATTCAAACCCAGTATCACGCTCTTCTCGTTTGTGACGCCATCAAGCCAGCCGGCTAAAGTCGAAGTTGTGACTTTCCATTTTTGATCTTCGGCCGTCAGAATAAACGGCGCGCGGTCAAGCCATGTTGGAATATCCGGGAGCAGAGCATTCAGATCTTGAGCGCGGCGCAACGGTTCTATGGTGATGGTTTGGATGGTGAGAGGAGAAAAGGTTAATTGGCTCGCCTGTTTTTGCCATGCGGCAAATGCCGTTGAAAAGTCAACCGTAAGACCCGGTCGCTCCGGTTTGATGACGGCCTCGAACGTTTGTTTTTTCTGATCGAAGGTTACATGAAGTTCCGCGTCTTGCGGCGCTCGCAACATGCCTTGCTTTTCCAAATAGGCGTTCAATTGTTCTTGTATGGCGGCTTGATCAAGGGTGATCGCCGTTGTGAGGGCGATGGGCCGGAAGAATAGTCGTCCACGAACCGCACTATTTTTCCATGGGCGATCGGATCGGCCGATGAGGAGAGCTTGATCCACCACGGTCTCCGTATCATAGTGAATCAGTCGATCGACCGGTTCAATTTCCACGCTGTGTCCGTCGATGTTTACATACCATCCGTTTTTGAGCGAATCGTCTATGGCGGTTTTGAGGACGCGCAGAGCTTGTTCTCGATTCAGGTGATCAAGAGGGATGCCTAAGGCGGAGATGTTGGAAAGAATTTTTATCGGTCGAGTTTCCTCGCGCGTGATCAACAAAACGCCGATCGTGGCGGTCGCGCAGATCAAGATCACGATGATCCCGATCGGTTTTGTTGATCGGTGGGAAAGAAAATTCATGAGGGAGAAGCGTTGAGAATCTCGTTTAACAAAGTTTTGGCAAAAGCGTTTTCTCCAGCATCTTCGGCTCCAACGGCGACCGCGATCACTTTTAATTCTTGTCCGACTTGCGGGGTTCCATGCACGGCACCGATCGGGAATTGCCACCGCTCTCCGTTAGAGGTTTGCGCGATGATCATTGTTGAGTTGATTTGTTGTACGGTCAGAATGAGTGGTTGCAGCATATTTTTTTCTGATTACATTCTTGATGAAATATTTTTAATCGGAAGGCGATGCGTGGCTGCGCGCAGAGGCAGGCGTACCGTCAAGATGCCATCTTCCAGCGTTGCTTCCGCTCGTTCCGCGTGGACATCTACGGGCAAAATCAACGAACGACTGAATGGACCCCAATAACATTCTTGATAAAACCAGTCATCTTCCGTCAGTTGTTCTTTGATGTGCCGTTCGCCGCGGATGGTGAGAAGGTCGCCGTCAATGGAAATATCAACATCCTCGATCTGCGCGCCGGCGATGGTTGAACGGAGAACAAGACAATCGCCATCGCAAAACACATCTACGGATAATCGGCCATCCCCGGAGGTCAATGGCCAGTCTTCGATAGGTGTTTCTTGTTTCATAGTTCGACCTGCTCACTATGACCCTGAGTTAATCGAATGGGTCATAGTTCGACCTGCTCACTATGACCCTGAGTTAATCGAATGGGTCATACGTATGAGGGTATCATACGGTTTTTTTTCTTTTTTGTCATCAGCTTTTTGGTGGGTGGATTCGAGCTTGTGTTTCATGGGCATCCCATGACAGGCCGTCAGATGACAGAATCCAATCCATAGGTTCGTCCCAGACTTGTTTGAGAAGCGGGGAGGACGATATCTGTGATCGTGAAGCGATGCCTATTCGCAGCCAGCTCCATGGAACCTTTGAGAGAAAACGGTCATACCATCCGCCACCTTTGCCATGGCGAGTTCCGGAAAGATCAAACGCGCGGCCTGGAATAAGGATGTATGGATGCTTGTTGGCTAGCCGCGTTTTGACTGTCTCCGCCCAGACAAAAGGATCGGCGCTCTGATCGGACGGGAGCATGAGGCTGTCGGGAAATACCGTCAAAGGAAATGCCGGATGCCGATAGTCAATCTCGCCGCGCATGGGGAGATAGATGACGGACGCATCATAAGGAAAAAGGAGGTTCATACTTATCCGAATCGTATCATAAAAAAAACCGGAGGAAGAAACTCCGGTTACTTTTCCATCCTTTTGAGGACTTGGAGGTACAGTTTTTCGACGATTTTTTCCTGGGTTTTTCCGGATCTCGCGTAGTGGTCGAGCCCGGGCGCGGCGTTTACTTCCAGCACCCAGTACGTTTTAGGGGCATCACGGATGTCACCTTCGATCATCAGGTCAACACCGCAGAGGCGAAGTCCCATATCCCTGGTGAGTTGCACCGCGATTTTTTTGAAGAGCGGATGCATCGAAGCCGTCACGTCAACCGAATCTCCTCCGGCGGAAAGGTTGGCGTTGTCGAGGAGAAAAATCCGCTCGCCCTTTTTCGGAACGGATCGCAGGCTCAACCCTTTGCGCTTCAACTTTTCCATGATGCGCGGATCTTCGATCTTGATTCGCGTGTCGCGACTGGCAGCCACAAAACTTTTCTGTTTTGCCAGAAGGAGCTTATGGATCGTCGCGACTCCGTTTCCGACGACATTCAGCGGTATCCGTTCGTATGCGGAGATCACTTGCCGATCGAGTACCACCACTCGATAGTCTTTTCCGTGGACTGGGCGTTGGACCAGGGCGATCCGATCCAGACGGAAGACCTCGCGCAAGCTTCGGTAAAACTCACGCTTCGTATGCACGAGCGCCACTCCTACGCCATGGCTCCTGCTGTTCGGCTTGACGATCACGGGAAATCCCAAGCGCGAGGCAAAGAGATAGGCCGCGTCGATATTGCGACCGGGACTCCCGATCGCGCGCGCCCATGCATCGGAAAAAAATGTCTTGCCGGGAATCACCGGATAACCCATGCGCCGCATGAAGAAATAGGCGTAGTCCTTGTCCGTGGCAATTTCCGAGGCACCCAAGGGGTTTAGGTCAAGGCTGGAGTATCGGAAATATCTTTTTCGGCCGCTTTTGTAAACGACCTGCCCGACGATGCCCCACTCCGGTTCCATGATGACTCTCGCTCCAATCCGTGGAGCGATTTTCTTCAGGACCTGCCCCAAGAGAGGGGTAGCGTCGCGTTTCTTCATTATGTTTTTTGTGATTGGATTAAATGGGTACAAAAGGTATCATTCAACTCTTGAGTCCGGTTGTCAAGAGCCGCCCCACTATGAAAAAATTTTCTCCGCGAATCCTTCTGCGTTACCATCAAACCGTCTCTTATCTTGAAGGGCTTTCCAACCTGCCTATTGCCGGCGATTACATGGCCGGAAGACATGATGTGGGGATGTATCTTAAAAAAATGAGATATTTTTTAAACCTCATCGGTAACCCGGATCAACACATGAAATTTATTCATGTGGCGGGGACGGCCGGGAAGGGCACGGTCACCAACCTGTTGCATGAAATTTTGCTGGCTTCGGGGAAAAATGTCGGATCATTTACGTCGCCCGCGGTTACGACGACTCTTGAGGAGATACGCGTGGGGAAACTTTTTATTTCCCCGGATGAATTTTCCAATATCGTTGATGAGTTAAAACCGTGGATAGATATCGCTTATCAAAAAGGTCCCTATGGGAGACCATCGTTGTATGAATTGCTGCTTGCGATCGCCCTTGTTTATTTTAGACGACAACGGTGCGAGTGGATTGTTTTGGAGGTTGGTTTGGGCGGCAGGTATGATGCCACCAATGTGATCCAAAAACCGGTGATCACCATGGTTACGAATATTGACTACGATCACACAGAATTGCTCGGTCACACTCTTCAAAAAATCGGTTTTGATAAAGCCGGAATCATCAAACGCGGATCAGCTTTTTTTACTTCGGAACGGCGGCCAGCCATCTTCAAGATGTTTCAGCGCGTGTGCGGGCGGAAACGGGTTTCGTTCACGCGTATTGGTCGCCAAAAAACTTATCAGGAATATAATCACGCGCTCGTAACGGCGATTGCAAAAAAACTTGGCATCAACGCCGCATCGATTCGAACAGGGATACGCAACGCTCGCCTGCCGTGCCGATTTGAGCGCGTTCAATCAACTCCAACGGTGATCCTTGACGGAGCGCACAACAGATCAAAAATAAAAAGTACCGTGGAGAACCTTCGCCATCTGTCCTTTCACGCGCTGCATCTGATCATTGGCATGGCGCAGAATAAAAATCATGACGCGATGTTACGTCAAATTATTCCTCATGCCGATCGTGTATCCATTACACGCTTTCAAACGAGGAATCGGGAATGCGCGCATCCGAATGAATTGCTGATACGCGCAAAAAAATACCTCAAAAAAGGGTCGCGCATCGAATCATCCCTTGATCCCGAGTCAGTTCTCTCGAGAGCCATCAAGCGAGCCCGCAAAGACGATCTTATTTTAGTGACAGGTTCATTTTTTCTTGCCGGCGAGCTTAGGAAGCGTTGGATCACGGAGGAGCATTGCCTCGAAACAAGAAACAGTTTTTGAAGCGAGACAAGCTCTGTGTTATACTTTGCCCTATGGATGAGGGTTCCCCTCGATTTCGTTTGAAAGACCGGTGGGCCGGCTTGCGTTCCGAACAACGCACGGCGGTCGTGGTTTTATTTTTGTGCGCGGTTTCGGCTTTGGGATTGTCCATCTCTCAATTTAGCCAGCAGCTCCATGCCCCGTTTTTGATCTCAAAAAATAAACAGCAATTGACGCAAAAGTTTTTTGCCGATCAGGCGCGAGAAGATAATAAGGTGGGTTTGTTAAAACAAAAGGATACGGATCATGACGGCCTGTCCGATTATGATGAGCTCTACACCTATCGCACCTCTCCTTATCTCGCGGACAGCGATTCTGATGATGTCTCCGATGCCATGGAGATCGCGCAAGGAGCGGATCCAAACTGTCCGAAAGGAAAAACCTGTTTTCAAGCTCCCAATGATGTGGGGTTGGCATCGGCCTCTTCCGGAGCCTCTTTTCAAGAATTTTTACAGATCACTCCCGTAGTAAACGGTCCTCAAACATTTTTAGAGCGCCCTCCGGATCCGGCCACGCTCACCCCCGCGCAGATTCGAGAATATTTATTGTCAAAAGGTTTGGTGACAAAAGAGGAGATTGACCTCCTTCCGGACGCGGTGCTCGTGGAAGTTTATACAACGGCGTATCAAGATGCTTTGCGCATTCAAGCGACGACCGGCTCCGTGCCGCCCACGTCAACCAACCCTCTTCCTTCCCACCCCATTCCTCTTCTGGAGGAAGAGGAAGAATAGAAAGCTCTCTCTCGTATGAACAGACGTCGTCCACTCATTCAAATTTTTAGCATCATAATGGTGATGATGGCGAGTTTGGTTGTTTTAGCCGGACCGTTCGCGCCTTATGCGTATGCTCAACCGGAAGAAGCGCCGCCGGTTGCAGGCGCCGGAGTGCCTACGGCCGTAACGGCCAACATTCCGGATGCGACAAAAAGCGTTTACAAAAATATCCTCACGCAGATCACGCGCGCGCTCGTGATCGCGTTTTTTAACGCGGCGCAACTGTTTGCCGGCCGTTTGGCGTATGAGGCGGCCAATTATATCGCCGCCGGCGGCAAGGGACAGGAGGCGCAATTTTTTACCAAAGATTTTGGCAAGCATCTGGAGAGCGTTGGGCAGGATGCCATTGGCGAAGGCATAGGATCCCTGTCGGATTCAACTTTTTTTAAGACCGTCGGATTTGATCTCTGTAAACCGAACGTGGGCACCCTTTTGCGTCTTCAACTGTCCCTTGGTAATTTTTTCCCCGGATTGACCGGCGCATTTGAGCGGCCTCGTCCAAGATGTGAATTCAAAAATATCGTCAATAATTGGGACAGTTTCGGTTCGTCTCTTTCAAAAGGCGATCTTTACAATGTGATTGATGCGAATCTTGATACCTCAAAAAGCGACATTGGAGTTTCCGCCAAGATTTTGGGCGACGTGACCGTGAGCGCGTCGGCAAAAATCAGCGATGCCATCAAACAACGCGAAGAGGGCAAGGGATTTAAGTCGGTTCAATCTTTTATTTCCGGAAGAATCAAAACGCCGGCCGACGTCGTTTCCGAATCCACCAAAGAAGAGGTGATTCGAAAACCGAACGCTACGCAGATTCAACAAACCGGCACGATTTTGGCCAATGCGTTCAAAGAGGGTCCCATTCAGCTCGCGTCTTATACGGCTTCGGTTTTTTTGAATACCTTGGCATCAAAATTCATGAAACGCATTTTTGAAAAAGGTTTGGGCGCTTTTGATTTTTCCGAAGCCGTGCAGCATAACGTGGTGGGGAGTCCGGATGCCGTTGTGACCGCAGGAAAAACGGATGTACGCGCCGCCAATATTGATCTCAAAACGCCGAATCTGCAAAAAACTTCTGATTTTGAGGTGGTGGTTGAGCTGGTGGCGTGTCCGCAAGAAAATCGGGGGCTGTGGAATTGCAGTGTGGATCAAAAATTCGCCCAAGCCATTCAGAGTCAGGGGGAGCAAGGAGCCTTTACCATCGGAGAGGCCATGGATCGGGATTTTTTGCATAAAAAATGGAAACTGTTTCCGATTGCCATGACCAAAGAAACGCAGGATGCGAATTGTTATCAGTATGGATATTGCGCGGGCAATCTTCAAAAATTGCGCGCGGCGCGTATTTTGCCGGTGGGTTTTGAAATGGCCGCCAACACGCCGGAAAATGTGGAGCGGTGTCGAGGAGCTGATGGATGTATCAAGTTGGAAGATGTGGTACGAGGTTTTTCCGTGTGTAATGAGAAAGGAGAACGTGACGCAACCCATCCATGGTGCCATCTGATTGACCCGAATTGGGTAATAACCGCGCCTCCGCAGCAATGCGTCTTATCCGGATTTGGAGATAATGTTTTGTCGAGCCAGCTCAATCAACGTCGTCAAGAGTGCCAAGACGTTCAAACCTGTTTGAAGCGGAACAATCAAGGCGAGTGTGTTGGCGGCTACGGATATTGCATGGCGGAAAAAACCGTGTATCGCATTCAGGCGACCGAGTGTTCCGCGCGTTATGCCAGCTGTCGTAACTATCAGCCGCGCGTTGGACAAGCGGTTTCGTATCTACGCAATACGTTGGATTACGGCCAGTGTAACGCCGATAACGTTGGTTGTTTGTGGTATGCCACGGAGCGTGATCCAAAGAATGCGAGTCAGGATGCGTGGGTGGCAACAATCTCCGAAGGACCTCGTCTCTATTTTGATAAAACGGTCACGCCTTGTTCCGCGAGCGATGAGGGATGTACCAAGGTGTTGATGGGGAAGGCGGGGGAGTCGGCGCTTAATCTTTTGCTCAACCCTTCGTTTGAACGCACGGTTGGCACGGATGCTCCGAGTTTGGCTGATTGGTTGCCAGCCGGAAGTTTGTTTGTTATTCCCACGGTAGCTACGGGGACACCCTCGGTGGAGGGCGCGGCGGTTTTGGAACTTCGGGACGGTGATCAAAAGGAACAGGTTGTCAGCGTCTCCCCTTCGAGAATGTATTCCGTGTCCGTTTATGCGCGCGCGATCGTGGATGGAGATAAAGCGTCGTTTAAGATCGAGTTGCCGCAATATCAAGATTTATCACTCGCAAATTTAGTGCAAGAAAGCGGTCGGGATTTTCGCAGTTTTGGATGTGAGCCGGGTCCGGCTATTTCGTTACAGCCTCGCGCCTTTCTTAACTCCGCTTGGCAACGTTTTGAATGTTCATTCTTGACCGCGCCTTCCGCGCGCGCGTTGCGGGTTCGGATCACGGGAAATGGGAAAGTGAAAATTTTGATGGACGCGCTGCAGCTCGAAGAGGGGGAGTATGCCACGGATTTTGTGGATGGCGTGAGCAAAAATCTCGCGGAAACGCATCTCAAAATCGCACCGGATGAATACGACTGTCAGGGGGAGAAAACAGACCCGGCGATTTGCGCGAAATTTGCCAAAGTTTGTCGCCAATCAGAGGCCGGGTGTGACGGGTATAAAGATGTGGTTGGCGGAGGCGCGGAAATTCCCGCCTTGGTGAGTCAAAATGATTTTTGTTTCGATTCGTGCGTCGGGTACAATGAATATCGCAAGACCCCTTCGTCGTTTGATTTGGTGCGTGATGTTGATCCGCGATTTGACGATTCCACGGACACGGGTCAGGAATATTTTATTCCATCCACGGCGCAAGCCTGCAGTCAGGAAGACGTTGGATGCGAAGCGTTTACGAACGTTGAACCTTCGGTCGAGGGCGGTGAGCGGCAGGCATTTTTCTCGTACGTTCGCGCTTGCGAAAAACCGGATCAGAACAGCAAAACATTTTTTACCTGGGAGGGTTCGGATGTGACCGGATTCCAATTGCGCACATGGAGCCTAAAGCGGGACGTAGCGCCTCATCCGCCTGAACCGGGTGGCGGACCGGCCATGCTCGTAAAGCGCGGTCCTGATCAGATCACCCTGAAAGATCCTGCGGCATGCAATGAGACGACATGGAAAACAGGTTTTGATCCGGATTGCCGCCAGTTTTATGACGCGGACGGTCACGTTTTTTATCGTTATTTTTCCCACACCATTCTTTCGAGCGATCAATGCGCCGCTTACCGTTTGAACGGCAGGAATCGTAACGATTGCGAAAAAACGGGTGGAACGTTTACTCCCGCGACCGGCGAATGTTTGTATCACGTACACGCCCCGGAAAGTCGCGCATGCAACGCGCAGGCCGTGAGCTGTCGCGCGTATGCCGGAGCCGAGTCGGGAAACGTGGAAAATATTTTTTCGGATAATTTCCGTTCCGGCACCTCAACGTTTGTCAACGGCACGCGTTCCGGCGAATCTTTATTGGTGGGGGATTCGTCTTGGAGGGTAAACGCGGACAATAAAAAAGTGGCGCAAACATCCGTCAAAATAAAATCTTCGGAAAAAGATTTATTTCGTGTGACTTTTTGGGCCAAGGCCCCGGTGGTAAAAACTCCAACGACGTTAGTATTGAGCATTGCCGCGACTTCCGCCGATCCCGCCAATAAGCGCCTTGCCGCCGGAAGCGTGCAAATCACCACGGATTGGCAACGCTTTTCCATCGGACCTGTGAGTGCTTGGCGCGGCGCCACATCAACCGTTTTGGCGTGGAGCTCCGTGACGCCGATTCTGTTTTTGGATGAAGTGACGGTCGTCAAAATTCCGGATATGGCCTACGTTCGCGCCGGCACATGGGTTACGCCGAATGAGTGTGACACGTCACTCGCCGGCGTGCCGCAACCGCGAGCCATGTTGGGTTGTCGCGCGTATCAAAATCGAGACAAGCAAACTTTGAACTTGCGACAATTTACGCGGCTGTGCCGGCAAGAGGCCATCAGTTGCAAAACGTTTATTGATACGCGCAACTCGGATGATGTTGGGGCAAAAACTTTTGTGATGAAGGATACGCCGCCCTTGCCGAAATTTGGAGCGGCCACGGTCATAAGGGCTGCGGATCGTTATCGTTATCTCATTGATGATCCCGCCAAGCACTGTCAGCCGGAAAATGCGAGCTGTCGCGCTTTTGGCAAGCCGAATTTTACGCAGGATCGTTTACAGCTTAACGCAAAAACCCCATTTACCACGGTCTACTATAAAGATGACATAAAGAAATATGATCAGGCTTTGTGTAAGCCATCGGAAATTTTTTGCGAAGAATTTACCGGCCCGGCCGGCAAGGAATATTTCCGCAATCCCGGCGACCACGTTTGTGAATACAAAGAAAATCAGGCGTTAAAGAATGGAACCTATTTTGGGTGGTTTCAAAAAGGCACAACCATTCCGTGTTATCCGGAGTTTTTGGAATCCGGTCAAACGTTTCAATTGGCAAAAAACGGCGACACGAAATATCAAGGTTGGGGAGGGTTGTGTCCGCGAGAAGCCGGCGAGTGTACGGAGATTCGTGATCCAAACGATACGTCGGATCCGCTCCATAAAACCGGCAAACCGTACTTTTATATTTATGATCGGGAAAAATTTGATACGGCAAGCTGCGGCGGAGAAGTGAATGTGGGCAAGGGTTGCGTGCTTCTCAACAATCTCGGCGATTCGCAATCCAAGTGGAGCGTGGCCGCAAGTTACGCCAAATATCAAAAAAATAATTTTAATTCGACGCCGCCCGTGGACTGCGCGGTGAATCCGCAAGAACCGACCTGCCAAGGCAACAAGAACGACGCCAATCTTTTGCTCAAGGTCAACATTGATCGCGATTGCGCGCAATGGTTGGGTTGCAAGAGCGCGGAAACGGTGCTGGATCGCACGAGCGGAAAATATAAAGATGTATGCACCAATCTGGCGTTGTGCGATAAAGCGAGCGAAACGCCGGGAGATATTTTTTGCTCGAATTACGTGAAACGTGATCTCATGAGTAAGGAACCTGTTTTAACCCAAGGAGCGTTCTTCGACATCAACCGATACACTCGCCGTAAAGTCGGATTGGGAGAGAAGGATTACTCCGGATACACCATCCCCAACGCGTTTCAGGTGACGGATTTAACGACCGCGAGAGTAGGCGTGGATGGTGTCGGTAAGTTTGGAAACAATGAACAGCGTTATGCGTTGGATTATCGGTTGGCCGCCGTGAGCGTGATTCGCGTGAAATCCCCATCAACACAAGAAAATGAGTCGCGTTTTCTGGATAAGAATAATCCTGCGGATGCTCTTTTGATGCAGGCGTATCCGCAGTTAAAGCTCTGCCGACACAACGGAACGGGGATGCTGGGGTATTATCGCCTGAACGATCTCACCCAAGCGAAAATAATTGGCGGATCCATCAAGTGTTATCTGGCGATTCAGGGTGAAGCGGATTTGTCCAGCATCACCAATCTTGTTGATCATTTCACTTCTTCGAGCAACCCGCAACTTGATCCGGCGCTTCTTAAAACGTTCCCGCCTGCGGAATGTCGATCCAATCCGGAACCGGATGCTCCTTTCCGCGCCTCGTTTGTGACGGCGTGGGATCTTACCAAAAATCCGCCGCAACCGACGGCAAAGTTGCAAGATTTTGCCAGCGCCAACACCTGCGAGTACGGGGAGGATTGCGCGTGCGCCTATAAACGCGTGGAGTATCGCGATGCCGGCATCAACAAGTTTTATGATCCGTTTTCGCAGAAAGTTCCACCCGGAGTTTGCCAAGGAGGGCCGCGCGCCGGTGAGGCATGTTTGCCGGACACGGTTTTTAAAATCGTCACCAAAGATCCAAACAATCCAGGCGCGCAAGCCGCGGAAGCCGCAAACGCGTCGCTCACGTGCGGAGCGTCGGAGCTTGGTGGAAAATGCGTGGCTTTTAGCAAAGCGCAAATCGTTCGCGGAGTTTTTGGACAATGTTTGGAGCGCGATTGGACCAGAAACGTAGGCAACGATTTGAGTCAGCATCCGTGCTTAACATGGAATCCCACGCCGATTTTGTTCGGGGAAAAAGATGCCAATCATTATGTGCCGACGGCCGGATACTCGCCTCCGGAAAATTCCGGTCAATATTATTGTTTGTCAGAACAAAAACCGTCGCGCGTGTTACAGCTGGACAGTCGGGCGTTTGAAGGTAGTGAAAAAGAGAAAAAACCGTTTGCCGGTACAATGTTCGATTTTTATTATCAATCAAATTGGACATCGGATGGTTCTTGTTGGGATTGTGTCGGGCACAGTGATGGCATTGCGGCAACGCTAGATGGATCGGGTACAAGTGGGAGTGCGGTTGCGAATCAATGCGAACATGACGCGGACGGCATACAAGCATCCGGCGGAAGAGATGACGTGGATGGTTTGGCTCTGCGTATTGTGAGCAGCGGTCGGAATCTAGACAAGTCTTATACGGAAACTTTTTTTCAGTATATCGGAGAATCGAAGAAAGATACGGAGATTGGGTATATTCGAGTGGCTCCGTTTAAGAATCCAAGCGGTAAAGGCCGTTTGAGCTGTGGCTATCAGGCGGATTGGGTGGATGAATTGGGCGATGTGGATTATGGCGATCCAGACAGTCTGCGGAGCAAGGATGTGGAGTGGCATCAAAAGTTTTCCGCCAATTACAATCCGGCTATCACGCGCGGGACCACGAAATATGTTGATAATGGAAGTAAAGAAAAACCCATTTTGTTGGCCGTGCAGTGTGTAGGTTCAACCGATATGTGTTATTTCAAAACATGGGAAACGGGTTATCGAGACGAGGGTCAGGACAAATTTGTTTTCCTCCAGGATCAGGAAAATTTTACTTTTACTATAGGTAAGCAAGGAAGTTTTAACTATATGCGGGGGAACCCTCATATGACGGCTTGCAAAAGTGATAAGCCCTATTTCTCCATTCGCGCCGTATTTGAGACGCCAGCCATACATCAAGACGGAAGCAAGGTGAAAGAAGAGGGTTTTTACGGGGCCCCCGCAAATGATGCTAACAAGGAATGGCAATTGAAAGGTTTTTGGGTATCAACCTGTGCCGGAAAAGCAAACGATGTTCGTTATATCTACATGAACATAGATATCAATACGGCCGGAGTGTGCGAGCAGCTTGCGGAAGTGCGCAGTTCCTACTCCCATCAGGACGCCGCTTTTACCGATCGCGTGTGGAAGAGCGGAAATTTTACGGCTCCCGGCGTCGGTTACCAATACGGTTCCCGCTTTGCGCCATTTTCCAGCGCGTTGAATACGGGACCGGCCGGCAACGATCCGCTTTTCCAAACCGGAGGAGCTGTGGCGGGATTTTCCCCACTCAAACCGCCGACATTTATCGGTTCCGGTGTTGGAACGTATTATCGTGAGGATAGCATTTTAGTAAAAGATTTTCTGCATCCCGATCCACCTGGCGTAGGTGATAGAGAAAAGGGAAAGATATGGTCACTCTATCCGCCCTATCAAAAATGGGGGTATTTAACCAATCTCTTCGCGCGCATTTATCGCATCTATAATTGGGATCCGGAAAAAAATGGAAGCGGATATGTGGCCTGCAAAGGTAAAGGAGATGAATTTTGCGGTTTAACGGCTTACAACATTTCCCACGCAAAAAAGAATGATTCGTTAAATCCGTATATATCGGAGTTACCGACAGATGTGACTCCAGGACATTACACGCCATTGTATTTGGGGTTAGATCAGTCGCTTGATCCCAAGGCCCTTGAACCAAGTCTTTATTCCTATCTTTCCTATTACACCCCGCGCCCTCCGCGCATCGCGGCTCCTGATTTACGCGCCTGTTCTTCCCCCGGGCAGTGTGGCATTCAACGTTTGGACATGTTCTCGTTTAACAATCAATCCGAAGGCATTGTCAATGCCGGCGGCGGTCAGCACAAAGCCACGTTACGTTTCTACGGCTGGGCAAGCCACGAGCAGATGCCTTTGCGCTCCGTGGTGGTTGATTGGGGAGACGGTGACAAACAAGAATTGCCGGATGCAAAGTTAAAAAATCACAAACCCATGTGCGCGACGCAAAGCGAGTGCAGCGATCCGGTTCGCGGTTGGGGTCTTACCTGCAACACCGATTCCGACTGTCCGCCCGGAGCGGGGAAGTGCGCGCCTTTGGGCACCTGCCTACGCCGTCAAAATATTTTTTGCCACACAGATAGCGATTGCACAAACGGCAAGCAAAAAGACATTTGCACGGTGCGCACCTTATTTGGCAACAGCACCGAAGCTTGCGAACCGAATTATTTCGAGTTTAGCCACCTTTATGAATGTGGCGGAAAGATAGGGATGCAGACATGCGAGTATGAACGAACAGTCGGTCAAGGAAACTTTATAGAAGGACGCTGCTCGCGAGATTCAAATCGTGGATGTACCACGGCCGCGCAAGAAGCGGGGGGAATAGTTGCTCTTCGCTGCGCCGCAGGAGATGTGTGTATTCCAACAGGTTTGGCTCCCAATAATGGCGAGGGCGGATGTTGGGACGAAAAAACCAACTCCTGCCGGTTTACGCCACGCGTTTTGTTGCAAGACAACTGGGGTTGGTGCAGCGGCGAATGTCGAGATGATGTTGTGAGTGGCACTTTGCAAGACAAAAAGCCACCAAGCAATAATGTGTTGCATACTTATGGCGGATGTTATGCATGGGGAACACATGGGGCGGTGGAGGCGAATATACAACTTGATGACTTTAATGATTATTTTTTTGAGAACGAATGCAAACAAGAAAATCCTAATCTTCAAAAAACGAAATTCGGTAACTACCGTCCATGGATCGTGTATCCCGGATCATTACAGTTACGCTCCAGCGGAGAATTGCAAAATGAACCGATTGAACCGGAACTGGAGAAAGATAAAAAAGAACCGCCACCTCCCATTGGCTGCAAAGACACGTATTCCTGTCCGAAAGGTTGTGTTTTGGATAAAAGCAATCCTAAAAAATTCACCTGCGAGGGAGGAGACGGAAGGTGCAATAATTTGTTGCCCGAATGTCCTCGCGGCTGTCAGTTTGACCCTGATCCGGAAATAAATAATTGTGTCGTTCGAAAGTTTTAAGAAAAACTCTAACCAATTTTTTCGGCATTTTATGTTTGAATCTCAAGTTTCAAAAACAGTGAATCAAAAACTGGAAGATGTATTGTCTCGGTTAAAACTTTATCCGTCTGTTGAAGCTGTTTTGCTTATGGGATCGGCAGCAAACCACACGATGCATGCCCATAGTGATTATGATCTGGCCTGCGTGGTACGGGATATCCCAAAAAATATTCTTGGGATCAATACGTTTATTGATAATACCTTCACGGAAGTGTTTTTTTATTCCTCGGAGGAAGTGGAACTTGCCCTAAAAAAAAAGACAGCGGACTTGAGCACAAAGGAAGGTTGGATTATCAACTGGTCACGTGATGGCAAGATTGTTTTAGATAGATCAGGTCTTCTGACTCAATTAAAAGAAAAAAGCGGAAAAATGATGGATCAGGTCTCAGACACACTTACCTATCAATCTTGGCATCGGCTCAATTACAATCTCGTCCAAAATGCGAGATACTTTCGTTCGGAGAATGAATTGTATTTGCAAGCGCTCGATGTTAAACTTTCCTTTAGCATCGTGGAGGCCTTGGTCGGATATTTCCATGTCAGGAAGGTGAGTTGGAAGGGAGAGAAAGAGGCGATCAGGTGGCTTAAGGAACATGATGAAAATTTTCTTCGCCTTTTTCAATCATTTTTTGTACAAACCGATCGATCCAAAAAAATGCATGTCTATGAGAATGTTGTGAAGGCGGTTTTGGAGCCCATAGGAGGAGTTTGGCAAGGACCGGTCATATCCATCGTGCCGACGGGCGAAATTGATCAAAATACCATACAATCTGGTCTAAAATTCTGGGATAATCTTATTACAATTTGACTTCTAATCATCATCTGAGTTAACATAATAATCGGTGCTGAATGTCGCACCAAAACCAAAAGGAGAGAGTCATGGCCGAAACGAAACGGAAAATCGTCACTCTCAACTGTGGCGTGGAGGGATGCTGTCCCGAGGTCGAGTTCATCGAAAACGGTGAAATCGAAATCCGAGACGACTGCGGTGGCAAGGTCAAGCTGACCAAAGCGCAGTGGGACCACCTCCAGAGGATCGACACCGAGAAGGTCGTTACCACCCCGTAGGCAGCGACTCTGTTCCCAGCTTCCCTGGGCTCTATCTCAACATGATGGAGCCTTTTTTCTAAAAAGGAGATGAGACATGTATGTGCTTTCCCGATTCCTTCGTGTCCGAGAAAAAGATGGCTTAATAGCCATCTTCCATGAACTGCACCCGGATCCGGTGTATTGTCCGGTGGCAGAATGGCTGACGTTCTCTCGTGATGTGGCGCGACCGTCGCAGCTTATTCAGCCACTGCTTGATCGTCGGCTGCTCGTACAGTCGACCACGGAAGATGATGCAGAGTTCACGCGTGTCGAGGAACGCCTGGTCCACAAGCTCAATCAGCCGAAGATTCTGTATCTCATGCTGGCACAGGGGTGCAACTTCGCTTGCAAGTACTGCCCCATTCCAGCACTGGCCATGCGTTATGGTGAAACCCTTCTTTCGCCGGAAAACGCTCGAGCTGGTCTACGACTGTGGGGCGAACATCTCCGTGAGGCGGCCAATGCGCACGCCGAGAGCTACATCATTTTCTACGGTGGCGAGCCGCTCCTCAACAAGCCCACATTTGTCAGTGCGCTTGAGGCTATCCGGCAACTACAAGCGTCAGGCGAGCTGCCTTCCAGGACCATCCGGCTCATGCTCACCACGAACGGCACGTTGCTGGATGATGATATCATTCGGCAATGCCACGAGTACGACGTGATTGTGTCAGTTGGACTCGATGGTTTCCAACCCGTGAGCAACCGTCTGCGAATGTATGCGGACGGACGAGGGACGTTCGATGAAACCGTGTCGAGTATTCGCCGTCTCGTAAGTAGCGGCATCCGTACATTCGTATCCGCCAGCATGACTCCGGAAAACCTTCCAGAACTCGCTTCGTTTACCCGATTTTTAAAGGATATTGGGGTCGAGAAATTCGGCTTCAATTTTCTGAAGGGTCGGGCACTCCCCGAGTTCGTTTCCGAATTGGCACGCGCTGTCTACGAACGCGACACAGCAGCCGCTCTCATGCGCAGTTTCCGAGAAGTTGGGGAGACGGCGTACGAATACCAGTTGAAAAGAAAGATCGAAGCATTCCACAGCCAAGATTTCTTTCCCATTGACTGCACGTGTTACGGCAACCAGTTGGTCATCCAGCCGGACGGCCAAATTTCCAACTGTCCATTTTTCAAAGCAGAACTTGGTCAGATTGGTGATTCCGTCGGCACAGGCTTTCGCATCGCCAAGACACCGATCATTTCTGAATGGCGGAAACGTTCGCCACTCTTCCACCCAGCATTCCGTGAGAGCGATGCAAAAGCTCTCTGTGGTCCAGGATGTGCGTGGGGAGCGCATGATCTCTCTGGTGACATTCTGACTCCTGACCCTGCCCCAACCGCGTTCTCCAAGGAGATATTCGATGAGCTCATCTGGTCAGAGTTCCCTTCAAGCCCCAAATGATCGTATGCCGCTTATTGCGGTGATCGGGGGTTCAGGCCTTGAAACGTTCCCAGATATCAAGATTCTCGATCGGGTAAGACCGAAAACGCTGCATGGAGAGCCGTCGGACGAGCTGCTCATCGCCGAACATGGTGGGCATCCTTTCGTCTTTCTACCCCGTCATGGAGCACAGCATCAATTGCCGCCGCATAGAATCCCATACCGCGCTAACCTTATGGCACTCAAGGCACTGGGAGTAAAGACGGTGGTGAGCACCTGCATCGTGGGAAGCCTGAAGCGGAAGGTGGCACCTGGCCACTTCATCATCCCTGATCAGTTCGTAAATTTCACATGGGGACGTGATGATGGTCCTCGCGACGGGACATTCGTGCATCTGCCCATGGCGGAGCCGTACTGTCGAAAACTTCGGGATCGAATCCCCGCCGCTGTGCGATCAAGCGGTGCCACTGTACACACAAAAGGTACCATTGTGGTCATCCAAGGACCGCGCTTCTCGACCAAAGCAGAGAGTCAGTTCTTCATCCGCAATGGTTGGGACATCGTCAACATGACTCAGTATCCCGAGTGTTCCATCGCCCGTGAACTCGGACTGTGTTATGCCACCATTGCGTCGGTTACCGATTGGGATGTTGGGATCAGTTCTAATGTCCAAATAGGACCTTCAAATATGAACCGTGTACTCAAGGTCTTTCGGAAGAACGTGCAGATGACCAAGACGGTCATTCTGACTCTCGTTGAACACCTCAACACGTTTCGATGCGGTTGTGCCGAGAGAACCATTGTGGAGTATTATAAACCGCAATAGGTCTGGATGACCGTGAACCTAGCAAGGTTACGCTGGCTCGGAATGCCTGTTCCGAGCTTTTTTTATTGATTTAAAAAAAGACCCTTTCCTGTGTTGGCACACACTGGAAAGGGTCAGGGAGAAGGAACAAGAGAGGCGGAGTGATGCTAGGGGAACGTGTCTTCCCGCTCGGCCTTGACCGTTCGGTCAGGTTTGGACGTGAACGGATCCTTGCCCACCGAGAATTCCTCGATGATCAGGTACTGTCCCGCTTCATCCGTCATGCGAAGGCGAAAGCAGGACAGGGTGGGATCTTTGAATCCGCTGCGTTGCCGCTCTTCCGGAGTTCCGCAACTTCCCCAGCAGTCCTTGCCTGAGGCGATGAGAGCTCCAGAGTCCAGACCGTCATTTCCACCCCACCCGATCGCGAATGCGCCTCGGTCTGTGAAGTAGGTCAACTCTCTGGGCCTGGTGAGATTGCCGTTGATTCCCCACCTGTAGTCGAGCAACGCCTCCTTGTACACGTACGGCTCGAGGCAGTCCATGTCCGACTTGGGCATCTCGCCGGGGAACGGACACTTGGCGTTCACCACCATATCCGGATTTCCCGTACCGCAGGCCTTGCACGGGCCACCGCAGTCGGTGCCGACTTCGCCCTGGTTCTGGACACCATCGTCGCAGGTGGGCGGCATGCACTTGCCACTCATGCACACCCCGCTCGAACACTGGCTCGGGATCTGGCATACCGCAGGATCCGCGCAGACCTTGCAGCTTCCACCGCAGTCCACGCCACTCTCGTCGCCGTTCATCTTGCCGTCGGAGCAGGTGGCCGCGACGTTCATCGTCGACGGCTTCTGATCCCCGCAGCCCGTCAGAAAGACGGAGCTGAATGCGAGGACCGTGAGGAGGAACATCGAGTTCTTCTTCATGATCGTTCTCCTGTGGTGTTGTCCCGAAGGGACGTTGGCCAGTTGTTGTCTCTCTTGATGTAGGGGCGAATCACTATTCGCCCATGTAAGGTGCGGTTTTCCTATACCTCAAGTCTAAGCCAGAATCAGGAGTTAAGCAAATAGTCAAATTTATGTCAAGAGGGAAGGGGTGGGGATAAAGTTTATAGAAATTGGAACTGACACGATTTATACAACAGGGACTTGCGTAAAGGTGGGATTTGAAATGCGGACTCCTTTGAACAGAAAAGACATAAATTTTTCTCATGTGATAATATTCGATTAAATGGAATAGTTTTGGATTTGACAAAATAACTTCAATTCTTTATCGTAAATATACGATCAATCAGGTCGTAGAAAGTGAGCAAGATCCGTGAGCACTCGTCCCACCGAAGAGATCGAAGTCGCCCTCGCGCGTCTCGATCTGGAGCCGATCATCTTCAAGCTGACCCATTCCGGCGAAGGACACGGATGGACTCGGGAGAAGGCTGAACGCATCGCCCCGATCTACAAGCGTTTTCTCTTCCTGACCGTGACCGCCGGGGAACCGATCGTGCCGACGCTCGACATCGATGACTTCTGGCACGCCCACATCCTCGACACGCGCAAGTACATGGCCGACTGCGACAAGATCTTCGGCTTCTACCTGCACCACTTCCCCTACTTCGGTCTGCGGGGAGACATCGATGCCGCCAACCTCAGGCACGCGGCGGAACGTACGAGAACCCTCTACCTCGAGCACTATGGAGAGTCCTACCTGCCGGGTGAGGCGACCAATTGCGACGTGAGCTGCCAGGCCTGTGCCTGGCCGGACGTGTCTCCCACGCAGCCGCTCACCGCAACTCATGCCGCCGTATGCAGCGTCTGTCGTTCCTGCAGCTCCTGCGCCGGCGAACACATCGAACGCTCGGCAGCGTGATCACATCGTTTCATCGTTCCTTCCACCCTGATTCCGCAACGATGCCAAGATACTAACTTGGCGTTTTTTTTATTCACCGATATAGTAAAGGTATGCCAAAAGGTCTCAACCTAATCTTAAAAACCGAAATAATCACATGGAACAAAAACGTGGAACGTTTCTTTCGACTTGAATCAAAATCAATAGCCTTAAAACACGCCAAACAAAATAGCCGCTCTGTTTCTATCAAAAAAATTTGGTATTGCTCACAAGGACATCTCGTTGTGGGATTTATAATCAAACCAAAAAAAATAAACGGGAAGCTCCCTTGTATCATCTATAATAGAGGGGGTTCGGGAGAATTTGGCATCATCCAAGAATCAGTACTTTTCTCGCGATTGGCTTGCATGGCTTTGTGGGGATACCTTGTCATTGCCACTCAATACTCTGGCAATGGCGGGAGTGAAGGGAAAGATGAATTTGGCGGTGGAGATCTGGAGGATGTTTTCCAATTATATAAAATCCTCAAAAAAGATCCACGTGCGGATGTGACCCGTATTGGGATGTATGGGGGAAGCCGAGGAGGAATGATGGCCTATCTTGCTCTCGCAAAAGTAAAATGGATAAAAGCGGCCATAACGGTCGGTGGTGTTACAAATTTATTTCGTCAAGACAAACTTCGTCCTGAAATGAAAAAGCTTTTTCAAAAAATGTTTGGCGGAAGCAAAACAGAAAAACAAAAACGATCAGCAATCTTTTGGACTCATCGCTTTTGTAAAAAAACGCCGCTTCTCATCATGCACGGCACCGCAGATTGGCGGGTGAGTCCGCTTGACTCGCTTGAATTGTCACAAAAACTTTATCAAAACAAAGTTCCTCATCGATTGGTTTTATTTGAAGGTGCGGATCATGGATTGACCGAATACAAATCGGAAACAATGGAGTTGACACGCCAGTGGTTGGATCGTTTTGTAAAAAATCGTGAACGCTTGCCAAACCTTAAATTTCATGGACTGTAAAAGTGTCCTAAGGAAATTTACTACTTCCAATGTCCATCAACATCCACATTCTCGCGGCCTCAAAAGAGATGCGTCCGTACGCAAAAGAATTGAGAGCCGTGACCCTAAAGGCAGTGAAACTTGTAAAAAAGTTCTTGCCTCTTAAAGATATCGACATCGTATTGAGTGATTATCCGGAATTTGTTATTCCCGAAATCGGCATTGGAGGAATGGCCGCAAATGCTCACACCGTGTTTATTTCGCTTGATCCTCGTCATCCAAAATTCAAGCAAGCCATCTCCAAGAAACTTGTTGGGACACTCGCGCACGAATTTCATCACATTGTTCGCTGGCGGAAACCGGGATATGGATCGACTTTATTTGAAAGACTTGTTACCGAGGGACTTGCTGTTATTTTCGAAATGGAGGCAACCGGATGCAAGATACCCCCATGGTCTAATGCATTAACGGTCAAACAAAAACAGCAAATGCTCAAACGAGCAAAACGCGTTTTTCACGATCCAATCAACAGCATTTATATCCATCGGGCGTGGTTTTTTGGATCCAAAAAAAGAGACATTCCTCGCTGGACGGGATACACATTAGGATTTGATATTGTCGCCGCATATTTGAAAACGCATCCAAAAGCGAAAGCGTCTACGCTCGTTCACGCCCCGGCAAGTCTATTCATACCAAAAAAATAAAAAACCTCCGTGATCGATCGTTTACAGAAACGATGTATCAAAGAGGATAGGTATCTACGACTCCGTTCAGGTCCTCACCACTTGGTACTTGTAGTACATCGCCAAGATGATCACCCAAAGAGTTACCGTCATATTGGCCACAAGCCCGGCGAACTGATACCAGTCTCCCTTAAGGAAGTTATGTGTTGCAAAGATCATCTGCAGGACAATGAAACAGTAGTACATCGACAGCGAGACACCTTTTACGCTCCGCGTCTTCAGGAGCTTGAACCCCTGCAGACTCAACACCGAGGCGTTCATGAAGCCTCCAAGAAGTACCAGAACTTTCAAGATTTCATGCATCACATTTGGGATCATGGGCCATTCTCCTTTTCTTGATGTGGAAGGTGCATCGGAATTTCCGAAAACAAATCATGATACGCTAAAAGGCGATTTCTGTCAAGCGCTGCGGTGTCAAGATAAAATCCGTCCCTTTATGCATCCAAAATCCAAAAGATATACAACCTCCAACCGCCATCGATCAACCTGGTGGCGGAATGAGTTTGAAAAAAATTATGAACGAATTTACGCTCCTATTTTGACGAAAGAGAGAACGGCGAAGGAAGTGGATTTTTTGCATAAAGTCTTGCGACTTAAGCATGGCGCAAGCGTTCTCGATCTCGCGTGCGGATACGGCAGGCACGCTCTGGAACTGGCCAAGCTTGGGTATGATGTTTTTGGGACAGATCAATCTCCTGCATTTATAGCAAAAGCGAAACGACAGGCTAAACGCGCTGGAGTACATGTCACGTTTAAGCAACAAGACATGCGAGAGCTATCGATGGATCATCCGATGAGCGCAGTCATCATCATGTTTACTTCGTTCGGATATTTTCCGAATGATCGTGATCATCAAAAAGTGTTATTCCGTGTGGCGAGGGTGTTAAAATCAAAAGGATACTTTTTACTCGACTTGCCCAACCCTTACATCATTCGTATGCACTTAAAGCCGCATCCGCGCCGTATCGGCGGACTCACTCTTATCGATATATATCATCCAAAAACAAAACGCTGGAGCATTGTTTGGAAAAATCGGCGAGGCAAAACATTAATTCGTGCAGGCGTGAGGATTTTTTCTTTAGCAGAGATAACAAAAATGCTTAGGAAGACCGGTTTTGAAATAAAAAAAATCTGGGGAGAATTTGATCATTCAGCTTTTCAAAAAAAGAGCAGAAGAATGATTGTCCTGACACAGAAAATTTCTTAAAAAAGACCCTTTCCAGTGTTGGCGCACACGGGAAAACGATTTTTTGTGTGGATTTATCCACACAAACCTATTGACAAAGAAAAAATAATAGGTATTCTTAATAGTGAACGCAACTCTCCTCCTTGAGGAGACAAAAAAAGGAGACTGAAGATGAAGACCTATCTCGTAGGGGCCATGTTCGTGTTGGGCTTGTTCCTGTACCAAGAGCTTCCGTGTACTCCTTTCAGGAGTGGTTCCCTCGTCTGCTTCCAAAACGCCTTCGCGCCAACGGTCGCATGGATTCTGAACCGACCGGTCTACGTGAATGGCTCATACGGAGCCACAGTCCATCTTCCTCCCTCCATGATGAGGAACTTCATGGTACTGGGTTGTTGTCACTCATCAAAGTGCTTCTCCGAGCTCTCCGAAGCACTTCACAAGGAGCCGTTCCTTAGTCCTCATCCCTCTTCCGCGCTCAAGCATCCTTGAGCGCTTTTTTTGCAGGAATAAAACAGGAATAAAAAAAGAGCTGTCCGCGCGAGAAATCGTGGGACAGCTTTGTCGCAAGGGTTTACCACACCCTCTTGATCGTGGTCGTCAAGTAAATTGGCGACAACCTTTTACGAAGCGCAGACTCGCCACCCTTGGAGTAAGTCTGACAGTAATCTATTTCGTTTTCGGCCATGATCTCTTTCGCGAACTTACACTCTGCCAGAGAGGCCTCCATTTCCGATTCGAACCAGATTTGTCGCATGTCATCCGAAAACGGGATGGGTACCTTGCCTTCTGCCAGCCACGTCGGGAAACGACGGTCTTTCTGCTGTTCGTAGTGGATCCACTCGTGGTAGATGACTAGCTGTTTGTGCTGTTTCGACGTTCGTGGATCGAGAAGGTATTCGGTGGGATAGTTGAGGATATCTCGCATGATCCCACGCTCGTCAGGCATGACGATGAAGGAAGCTTCATGCGGTAGGATACCTGCCATGGGCTTGAGTAGCAGCCCCACTTCACGTCCCACGATGAGTTGGTTCAGGGTGTTGCGAATGACCGGATGAGGATGCGACTGCACCAGGTCGCTCATCACTTCTTGCGCTTGATATTCTCGTGCCTGATCTTCTCGCGCTTGTTTGAGAGCAGTCTCTTGCTTCTCTTCCCGTGTTTCTTCGACTTTCTTCGCATGCGTCGGGTATGCAAGAGCGATGGCGCATCCGATGAGAGGCAACAAGATCAAGACAAGCCACCTGCTCTTGTGGACGTTTCGTTTGTTTCTTCCGTTCTTCTTTTGTGAACGAGCGCATGTCATGGCTCACCTCCTTTTTCAGTTGCAATGACCAAAAACCATAACAGAAACTTTTATAGATGTCAAGCGGCCACTCTGTACCCCGTCCGCACCCATTTTCAACATTAACCAACGACCGTCTTTTTGCAAAAAATGTTCAAAAATAAAAAACCCTGACATCTGGTGAAAATGTCAGGGTAATGGGAAGGAGCGCGAGAGCCGGAGGCGAGGTTAGCAGGTATCTTCCTTGTCATGCGAAGAAGTGCGGAATGGCCGGATACCTTCTTCTCCACCTCAATCCGAGCGATGCCATTCGTCGATGTCCGTAGTGTTCGCTGCCGTAACCGAAGTTGATGGGAAGGAGCTTTTCGGACAACACGCGAACCACGGTAAGCCCACAGACGTGTTCTTTGGGAGTGATGTCAACCACGACGGGATCAAATTTACTCCAATCGCCGTTGAAATCATCAGGAAGAGTGGTTGTCTCCTCTGCATCAAGGAGCCACTGTGCATGCACGAGATTTTTTGGGTCGATGTAGAATCGCCCGTGATCTGTCACGCTACGCACGTCGCTCGGACGCATGTTTCGTTTCGGTCTGAGCCGATGCCATGACATCGCGAGTAGCTCTGCCTCATCGAATGCCTTGGTTACAGCCTCGTGAAACGTCACCCGTGATCCGGCGCCGGCGATGAGAGCTGGTGTTTTTTCCCGCGACCAGATGAGCGCGAGCGCCACCGGGGGTCCATCAACCGTTACGTTCAGAATCGAGACACGGTAGCCGAAGTTTTTCCAAGGCGATATGCGAGCTTGCAAGTCGCTTGGCAAAGATCGGTACGCAACCGCATGGACCTGGCGTTTGGCATACCACGTCACGCTGATTGCATCTCGTTCGGCAAGCTCATACAGAGCGCTCTCGACGGCGATCCGAGCATCAAAATGCGCAGCCACGCCATTTGAACTTGCCGGGTAGCACGGCTTCCGTCCCTGCCGCCGCAAAATAGCCGGCCCATAAAACACAAGCTCCGCAGGAACCCAGATGCTCTGACCCATGTTTTTTTGTGTCCCAATCACCCATTCGATTTTCCTCGAAGGATCAAACGGCTCAAGCCTGTCCAGCAACCTGAATTGGCGCTCGGTGTAAGGCACAACCCGTCGCGGATCCAAGAACGGTGCTTTCAGGTCTTTTGCACTCTGAACACGATCAACACGCGGACACTCTGCGGCGTACCGCTCGAACCCTTCCGCCAACGCTTTGATCTCCGCTTCGCTTGAGGTGAAGCCGACTCCCGATGCGCGACTTCTTTTTCGATCAGGTGCTTTTGCCTGATCGTACGGTGGCCGGTACAGCGCGGTTGCAGCCCAACGCGGCATGGCGTAACCATCCACACTCGGTTCCAAGAAGAAAACTTGAGCGATCGGTTTTCCCTGTCCGATGAGCGTCTGACGAAGTTGAAAAGCCGTCTCCGTCGTCACTTGATCGATGCTTGGTGACAACGCTCTCGGAAGCGATCCAGTCTTCACTCCCGTGATCAGGGTTGTGATGACCGCTTCTGCCGGGTAGTTCAGTCCGAGCTCATGCGCCAGAGGTTCATCCTGGAATCCGCCGTATTCGACGACTCCAAGATTTTGTTCCGCGCAGTATAGGTATGCGTTTTGCGCAGCGTGTCCCGCTTCGAGCAACGTGTATCGATACCCACGATTCGCGTACTTCGCCGTCGAGCGCTTCAGATTTGCCGCGATGCAAACGATGCAAGCAACATGTTCCAAAAGCGCTTTTACGTTGAACACTTTCACCAACCACATGCTCGGATTCTTGTTTGAGATCATGTGCAGTTCGTGCTTTTCCGGATCCCATCTGTACAGCCCTCGTCCAATTGCTTGCCCGGAACTTGGTACGAGCAGGTAGATATCCAGCGGATACAATCCGCCACCGGATGGGACGCTCCAGTGTCCTTGCGAACCCGTGCCGTACACGGCGCGAAGCAATCCCGAGAGCTGTTCTCCGGGAATTTTTTTAGCTTGGAACGTTCGTATGGATTGACGCATGCCAATCACTTCGAGAACGTGGCTCTTGTTCGGCTGAGGAAGTGGAAGAAGCTTGCCATCGCGCGAGCGGAGTCGCTCCGCATCCATGATCCGAGTGACATCTGCAGAACCCAAGTCGTGTGAGAACATGGTCGGGTTTGCAGAATCCTCATGGAAGCGTTCGTACAGCTCGCGGCTGTCCCGCACGATGCCTTCTGCTTCGCAGACAGACAGCAACTCGATGATGACCTTCCCATCGACCGAAGGCAGCAGTCTCATGATGTCCTGAACGCTGTTCAAGCCGTTGCAGAGACGAAGTACCTTTTCGATCATCACGGCATTTCCATGCAACGTGATCCGGGCTTTGCGTCCGATGAAACTGAACTCGCCCTTTTTGCTACGGTAGCCAAAAAGGACTACAAGAGGCTTTGATCCTTCTTCCATCTTTATCCATCCTTTCTTTAAAAATTTGTCGAGGTTCGAGGACATCTTCTTTATTAAGATAAATCGGGTTCTTTGTCCCTACATTCTAGTTCAAAGTGAGACCCCTCTCAAAAAACACTTCTTCAGGAGTTAAAAAGGAAAGGCACTTGATGGTCTTCTCCGTCTAACGATGTCAGAACTCTGGCGTCGTTTTTTATTTATTGCCAGAGCCTGAATGAAGATATTTTTTGATAAAATTCTCGGCACCGATGGAGTCCACGATTTCCCATGCACGACGATAGTCTGGATGAACCGACATGATTCTTTTCTCACGAAGCAGACGATCTTCGGAGAATATATTTTTGAAAATTTGGTCATGGATGGCATGCACAACGACATGGACAAGCACATTCTCATTGTCTTTTGGATATTTTTGTTGAAGTTTGCCAAATATTCGTTTCCAACGGATTGCAAAAGCCGGTTCAATCATGTTTCGATGGATGAGTTCATGACACAAAACATCAGAGACATAGTCTATCGGGGCTTGGGGAGCAAAGACTGGCATGGTTAACGGGTCCGAAAAAGGATCGCCTGACCCAACCACGTAGCAAAGATGCTCTTTTATCGTCCATCGAATGCCAGAGTATTTTTGAATCGCCTTGAATGTGTTTTGTTCATTTTTGCGCCACTCTTTCTCCAGACGATGCATAAATACCATCGTTGTTTTTACATCCGGATATGGCCGTTCATGCTTTGGCAGCAAATCAAAAGCTGCACGCCACTGCTCATCATATATCGGACTATAACGAAAGGTGACGTGAGGTATCTGCAATTTTTGGTTAGTTCTCATGATGAGCAAAGCTTAGCAGGAACCTTATGATCTCTCAAGAGAGAGATAGTTCCACCGTTGTTCCACCGTTGGTTGTTTTTGACATCTTAAATTTTTTTCTTCTTGACACCGTTTCATGCTTTGTTCAATATATGTTTGAAGCATGGAAGACCTTCGCTTTCATGTAACGTCACAAAACAGCACCATCACGAAAGGATAGGCCCATGAGAAAGCCCAAACGCACCAGAGCCTCCAAGAAGCAGATCGTGACCAAGGTGACGCGTCGGCCGTACATTCGTCACCAGAGCAGCAGCCTCTGCCAGTCGGATTCGGAGGGTTGTGGCGAGACCAAAGCCACGTCGGCACGCAAGTAAAGCAACTCCTTGTCCCCTGTGGCGATGAAGGCGTCACGGGGGCTTTCTTATTTTCATTTTTTATGTCCATCAACATCCACATTCTCGCGGCCTCAAAAAAGATGCGACCGTACGCAAAACGATTAAAATTCCTTACGGTCGGGGCTGTAAAATCTGTAAAAAGGCTTTTGTCTCTTACAAACATTGATATCGTGTTTAGTGACTATCCGGAAGGGGCTATTCCTGAAATTGGTATTGGTGGGTTTACGCCAAATGCACATACCCTGTTTATTTCACTCAATCTTCAATATCCAAAATTGAAAAAAATGATTGGGAAAGAACTTCTTCCCCTTCTTGTCCACGAACTTCATCATGCGATTCGCTGGCGCAAACCAGGCTATGGGTCAACTTTATGGGAACAAATGATCACCGAGGGACTAGCAGATCATTTTTCTATGGAAGTGACCGGAGCAAAAATACCGCCACGATGGAGTCGTGCGCTGACCGTTCAACAGAAGAAGATATTGTGGAGACATGCAAAGCTCTTACTCCATCATTCACCCCTTAACTCGGTTGACCATCGGGCGTGGTTTTTTGGATCCAAGGAAAAGAAAATCCCTCGCTGGACAGGATACACGCTCGGATATGATATTGTGGCCGCGTATCTAAAGACGCATCCAAAAGCGAAAGCGTCCACGCTCGTTGATGTACCTGCTGATTTATTTTTAGGAAAAATAAAAAATTGTACCTGACACGATTTTTATTAAGTGTGAATGGTCAACCGCGTAGGATATCACCGTCCGCATCCATCCACCTGTTTCGTCTCTTGAATAATCCTTCCCTCACTATCGTATTCAAATTTTGCAAAGACGGGTCCATGCTTAGGATTAAGAATCTTCCTGATCGTTTCATGGACTGATGGATAGAGTTGTGCGGTAAGAATTTCTTGGGGTTTTAGCCAGATCAGTTCACCTTCATCCGTCGTTCGCGTCTCTCCGGATTCATAATCGCCGACAAAATGAAAGATGAGCCAGTTCACGGGGAGCTCTTTATGCGGAACGACTTCAAGGATAACAGCTCCCAGGCGGATGTTCGTCGCAATCATTCCCGCCTCCTCAAATAATTCTCTTTTCGCACCGGAAAGGGGATCCTCGTTCTGTTCAAGTTTGCCTCCGACGGGATGAACAAAATTTGGCGCAAATGTTTTTTTCGATGATCGTTTCAACATCAACCAACGACCGTCTTTTTGCACAAAAAGGTTTGCGCACATGACCAGTTGATGAATGATGGGAGATGAGTTATTGGGCATGGTGATAGTATATAAAAAAATCCCTTTCACCGCGAGGGGTGGAAGGGATGTTGAGGATGGTGCCGGAAGCGGGAAGGATCAGGCGCGCACTTGAGAACGGGAGGGTCGGCTGTTCCCGTGGGCGCGCCCGAGGGTCTGGCGGATCACGCAAGGCGTGAAGAGCGTCTTGAAGGCCGAGATCCACAATGCTCGGTACGCGAGATCATCCGGCGACATGGTGGTGATGGTGTAGATGAATCGCTTCGGCTGCTCGGCCAGCGCCACAAAGATGGCGCGCTGATGAGCTTCCGATAGGGTGTTCGCGTTCAGGATGATCAGGGACGACATCCCGTCGAGCGCACGGTTCCACGCATCGCGATCACGCCGATCGGGCAGGATGGTGAGTTCACCGTTCCGTCCCAGCTCGCGGTGAAGCGTTCGGAAGAAGCTACTCTCCAGATGCGTCGTTCGTTCTGCGACGAGTGCCACGTGCCTGATGTCGGTGGTTTCCCCGCGCATCCTCGCCGCCACCGCACGGGCGATGATTTGCGAGTTACGCGCACCACCCACGCGTACTTCGATGATCTTGCCACCGCTTCCGTTCCCGTTTCTCATGCGACCTCCTGACTCCGAGTTTGGACGACTCCTTCACAAGCCAAGGCAGGATAGAAGAAAGCGTGGGTCTTGTCAATACGGGTCACTAAACGCGTAAAAATTTAGGAGAAGGATTGCCATCGACTTTTGCGCGGATAGATGTTTTAATTCAGTCATCTATGGAAAAACCCTCACAAAATCCGAAAGAAGCGGTGGCGCTCGCGATCAAACTGGCAAGAGGTTGATATGAAAAAGACGTTTTTCAGCGTCATCAGTTCTTTTGCCCAAGACCATATTCAACAGGATGGAAAATATTTTGTCCGTGATGGCGGGCCCGCCTTGTTTATTTGTGACTCGTTAAAAAAACTGGAAGTTCCGTTTGAACTTTTTTCCGGTTCCGGTCCGTGCAAGACGGAGATCGAAATTATTCATGGCGTGGAACGGGGGACGTTTGCATCCGCTTGTGCTATCAGCCTCACGCAAGATGTTCGCGGAGACGCGGTGATCATCTCCACGCTTTTGGATGAATTCCCATTAGAAGCGTGCGCGACGATTCGCGGGGCGATCGGCATTGATCTTCAGGGATATGTTCGAAAAGAAAAAAAGGAACAAAAAAAATTTTCGGTTGATCCGCAGATCGCGCGTTGCTGGAAGGTGGTCAAGGTGACGGCTGCGGAAGCGGCGATGACCGACCCGGATATTTTGGCGGATCAAAAGCAACGGGTGCTGATCGTCACGGACGGTTCAAGCCCCGTTCAGATTTGGGAAAGGGGAAATTTTTTTGAGCTGACTCCGAAAAAAATCGAGGTTCGTAATTCGCTCGGCGCGGGAGATCGTTTTTTGACGGCTTTTATGGTTGCCTCTCAAGCAGGTTCTTCCATCAGATCCGCCGGAGAATTTGCCCTTGAGCACGTGGGGCGGATTTTAGAGAATCAACTTGACACGAGAAATACTCGTGCTAATCTAGCAAATACCTTTGACACACCTTAAAGTCGTTGATCCGGGATGAAGTAGCGCTAAGTGCGTGAAATGGGCCCGGTGAGATGCCGAACGCGCGAGTGGTCGGCCGGAAGCTTCCGTAACAGAGCAAACGCATTTCATGGCGAGTGCGTAAAGTTTCGCTGAAAATTTCAGCGGAAAAAGAGAGGTGGCACCACGAGCCGTAAGAAGCTCCGTCCTCTCAAATCTATATTGTTTTTATTATAGATTTGCGAAGATGGGGTTTTTGTATTCGACCTCGAGCGCACCTTTACACACAAGGAGAGAAAATGCGGATCACGAAGATCGATCTGGGGGAATTCTATCAAGGCAAGGTTCGGATGCGCGAGGTTTTGCACGAGGCGCGTGAGCCTTTGCCGTCGCAGAGGGCCATGTTGGAACAGCTGAAGCAGGGCAGCTCCTACATTGACCTCGTCAAAGCGAGCATGCGTAGAGACCTGTCGATGGCGGAAGCCTTTGCCGCAACGTGTTTTGTCCTCCGCGCTTCGAACGGCTACTTGGCCGATCGTTACTTTGCCGATCTTGCCGATTTTGGGCCTATCGGCAATTGCATGGCCGCGCGAGAGATGTTGTCCGGACTGGCCATGAAGGAAGCCTGGGGCAACCTGCGTGCCGAAGAAGTAGCCGGCATGGTCTCGGCAACTATGCTCGATGTGATGCGCCTTCCGGCATACGGCGAGCGAGTGCTCGAGACGTGCGGCATGGGAGGAGACCGTGGCGTGCAGATGAACGGTAACGCGAGTACGCGCAAAACCGTCAACGCCTCGACGCTGTCCGCGCTAACCCTCGCGTCGCTGGGTTACAAGACCGCCAAGCACGGCTCCTACTCCAACACCTCGCAGGTCGGTTCGACCAATGCCATCGAGAGACTCGGTCTGGTGGTGGACATTCCTGACCTCGCCGTGCAGGAGACGATGGCGAAGGGACCGTTCCATTACACGGACGCACACGCATGGAAGACGCTCCATGACATGTCCCACCTTCAGCCGATGCGTGAGACGGTCAACCACGTCATCGGACCCATGACACCGCCGATCGGTCCCGAAACGAGACTCGACAAGGTACTGGGGGTCAACGAGAAAATGGATCCGGCGACGATCGCCGAGGCGTACACGATCTTGCACAAGTACGGCATCTTCCATGTTGGCAACGTGGCGGTGGTATGCGGTTTGGGTCAGAGAATCGATCCGCATGAAGCCGGTCAGTCGCGTCGCGTAAGGGACCTGGCGGTGTTGGATGAGCTCTCGCCTTTTTGTTCCGCCGTTGCCTTCGCGTCGGGCGAGACCTGTCTGGGTACGCATGTGCTCTCGCCTTCGGACTTCGGTATCACCTTCCGCGACCCTTCCTCCATCTTCGTCAACAATCAGAAGGAAGAAATCTGGGAGGCCAATCAGATCGCGCTCTCCGGTGGCAGGGAGGATCCGCGCCAGCTCACGGAATTCCTGGCCATGAATGCGGCGCTCGCGCTGTATCTGGTCGAAGCCATGGATCGTGATGACCAAATGCTGGCGGGACGAGGACCCTCGAGTGATCTTCTGCGGGCTTGCTACGGACGCTGTTTCGCCGCGCTCCGTGAGGGACGCGTGAGTCAGTTCCTGCAGATGCAAGTGGAGCTGACGCATCGGCTCAATGGGAAAGTTGCATAGTCGTTCTTCAGGTGCCCTCTCTGGGCACCTTTTTTCTTTTTCTGTATGATGGATTCCGTGTCTTTTATTTCTGATAGAAAAAAACCGATCGTGATCGGCATGGTGCATTTTTCCGCGCTCGAGGGAAGTGATGGTTTTGAGGGTGACAAACAGCTGGTGCTTGACCGTGCAATGGAGGATTTACGCACCCTGCAGGAAGGAGGCGTTGACGCAGTCTTGTTTGAAAATAATTTTGACACACCAAAATTCGCTGCTTTGCCTAAGCAGGTGGCGCTTCATTTTGAAGTATTACTCGAAGCGCTGACACCTAAAACGCGTGTGCCGTGGGGCATCTCGGCCTTATGGAATGATTATGCGTTCGGATTCAGAATGTGCAAAAAATTTGGCGGCGTTATGGTGCGCGTACCGGTGTTTGTAGATTCTGTTCTGACAACCTACGGTCGCTTTATGGCCGAGCCAAAAAAAGTGCTGGAGGCGCGTCGTGAACTTGACGCAACGGAAATTTTGCTACTCGCCGATGTGCACGTCAAACATGCCGAGTTGATTCAACCACGCCCCTTTGAGGAGTCGACGCGAGCCGCGGTTGAGGCCGGAGCCGACGCCATTATCATCACCGGACAATGGACGGGAGATCCTCCAAGTCCGGAGCAGTGCAAGCTGGCTCGAAAAACGGTTGGCGCGCACATGCCAATTTTAACCGGAAGCGGCATGACCGCGGAAAACGTCGAATCGTTTTTGCCTTTTATTGACGGCTGTATCGTGGGAACGGCGTTCAAAGAACGAGATATTGATTTTTCAACTCGCCAAGGTCCGAATATCGTTGAAGCAGAACGTAGACTTGATTTGGAAAAAATAAAAAAATTCATGCGTGCAATTTATTAAAAGGTTGAGCCTTGGGTCAAGAGTAGCGTCAAGAAGGTTCCCGCGGCAATAGCTAGGCTGTATGGCATGGCGGTTTGTTTTAAGGTTTGGCACCAGGAAATAGGGGTGGTCGATCGTATTCGATAAACGACCGTCCAGATGATGGCTTGCACGCCGCCGGCGAGGGCAACCACGATCAGCACGCGTACAATCATCGGATATCCAACGAACGCGCCGACGGCCATCAACAATTTATGATCCCCGCCGCCAATGGCGCGCATGTTCCAAAAAATTCCGGCGATGATTGTCGCGACCGCGAGTCCGATCAAACCCTGTTCAAAATTCAAAATTAAACCGACCACCATCCCACCAAACGTCAACACATTTGGAATGCGATGACGACGAATATCAAAAATAACCGCCGCGAAAAGGAGGAGTGTCAGTATCAAGTTTGATATTTCATAATTCATATCTCTTATCTCTTATCTCTTATCTCGTCGCTAAAACGATTGCAATATATGCAGCACCGCCGGAGCAAGATAGATGATGAGCAGCGCGGGGAAAATAAAGAAGACGAGTGGGAGCGCGATTTTGACCGAGGCGAGTCGCGCTTTTTCTTCTGCCTGCTGGCGGCGGCGGGTGCGTAGCATGTCGCTTTGGATCGTCAACGTGTCGGATAGAGACGCGCCCAAAAGTTTGGATTGTTTGATCGCCAGCACCAACCGATTCACATCATCCATGCCAAATCTTCGAGTCAACGCATCCAAAGCTTCATCAAAAGCCACGCCGCGATCGAGCAAGAACATGGTTCGAGAAAGTTCATAGCCCCACAAATCTTGGCGACCCTCCGCCAAATGGCGAATGGCGGATTCCAGGTTTGATCCGGATTCGACCTGTAAGCGCAAAAGATCAATCACAGATCCCAGCGTTTTTAACGCCTGTCTTTTACGGAACACCACGCGACGCTTTAAATACAATTCGGGCCACAGCCAAGAAATAGCAAGGAGGATGATCGCCGGAAGCATCAGTCGGTTCCAAGCCGCGCTTGTCCAAACCGCATATCCTAAAATCAGCACGATGATTATCACGGTCAATTGTTTGAGGATGAGAAAGCGTTGTGTTTTCCAGTCAGGTGGTAATCCGGCGGTTTCGAGGAGGGTAGAGAGACGGTGTTCTTGACCGAATCGAATGAAAAGAGGATAAACCGGCAGCGCATCCAGTCGAGGCCAAAAAGAGAAAGGATGATGGACCGCGAGAAGAACAGTCGTATATCGCGCCACACAAAACACGGCGATCGCCAAAAGCAGCGAAGCGATCAATGGCAATAGAAACAGAGAGAGAAACATAGGGCGTTAATAATCCAAAGACACAATGCTCCAAATAAACAAAAAGCCGATGACTTCTAAAACAGCGGCCAGGGAAAGTAGCGCAATACCAAGCGTTGAATGGATGAGGATGTCCACGTACGTAGGCGAGAGAAAATAAAACAGCAAGAAGGAAAGGGGGGCGAGCGCGGAAATAATCAAGCCGGAAAATTTTCCGGAAGCCGTGGCTGTATGGATTTCCTGTTCAATTCGTGAACGGTCGCGTAGACCTTCGGCAATTTTTGTGAGCACAGGGATCATGTTGCCGCCTACGCGATTTTGCATGTGGAGCGCTTCGGTGACAAGTGCCCATCCGGGTACATTCAGTTGTCCGTCAATCATCTTTACCGCCTGTCCAAAATTGAGGCGATATTCTTGCGCGCGCGCCAAAGAGCCAAAAACCAATGATGATGGTTCGCGAGTTTCGCGTTCCACCATGGCGAGCGCGTGAGGTAGGGCATATCCGGCGCGTAACCCCTGCACGAGAGCATCCAGGGCATCCGGCAGCTGCTCGGTGAATTTTTTTCGTCGGGCATTCGCTTTCCAGATGACCATGCCGATCAAAAAAACCATCAGCATCAAGAGCAAAAGAAAGAGACGAAAAACTTGGAAGATGAGAGCGACGAAGAGAAAGATGGAGAGGATGAAGATCGTTTTTCGAATGAAGGATTTTGGGAGACCGGACCAGTCCAAAAAACTCTCCCAGCTCCTTGGCGTCTGTTCTTTGAGTTGCGGCCAGGTACGATCGTGAGAGGGTCCTCGGAGCGCCGCTCCTCGTGGATCGTTTGGATCTGTCGGGCTTGCTCGTCGTTCTCGCCACCAAAGAATCAGCGATTGCCACAGCAGATACGCGACGAGGGCAAAAATCGTCGCGATCAGAAGTATCTGAAGAAGTAGAGAAGCGCTCGAGTCCATAGGAATTTACCTTTCCTCGAACAATTTTTTTTGCGCCGGTGGAAGCGTTCCTTGCGCTTGAAAAGCGCGTTCGGTTTTATCGTAGATAAAAAGAGGTTCGAGCTTGTAGGTCTCGACGCTCGGATCTCGGTCGTTGTTGAGAGCATGAATGGCCACGATTTTTCGACGACCATCTTTGAGACGTTCCTGTTGCAAGACAAGGTGGATAGCCTGCCGTACCTGTTCGCGTACCGCCGCCAGAGGAAGTTCCACATCGGCCATGAGCGTCATGGTTTCGATGCGTAAGAGAGATTCAAGCGGCGCGTTGGCGTGTACCGTGGTGAGCGAACCCCGGTGTCCGGTGTTCATGGCTTGCAACATGTCGAGTGCTTCGGCACCGCGGATTTCGCCGACCAGAATGCGATCGGGTCGCATGCGCAGCGCGTTTTTCAAAAGCAGTCGCAAGGGAATTTCTCCTTTGCCTTCGATGTTTGGTGGACGCGATTCCAGGGCGACCAAATGCGGATGCGTGATCCGCATTTCCGCTGCGTCCTCGATGGTGATCAGTCGCTCGGTCGATGGAATGCAGCTCGCGAGCGCGTTCAACGTCGTGGTTTTTCCACTGCCAGCACCGCCGGATATGACGATATTCAAACGCGCCTCGATCGCCGCTCGCAAAAAATCCGCCATGTTACGGCTCAATGTTTCTTGCCGTATCAAATCATCCAGTGACAAAGGTTTTTCCGGGAAACGCCTAATCGTCAGCACCGGTCCGGAGAGAGAAAGGGGAGCGATAATCGCATTGATCCGCGAGCCGTCCGGCAGACGCGCGTCAACCAGAGGACTTGCCGCATCAATACGTCGGCCAACCTGGCTCACCATGCGATTGATGACCTGTAAAATTTCTTCATCATCAAAAAATTCGTTGGGCAAAGATTCGAGTTTTCCTCCTCGTTCCACGTATAAACTGTGCGTGCCGTTCACCATGATTTCCGTCACACTCGCGTCTTGCAGCAGGGGAGTGAGGGGGCCCCAGCCGATCATGCGATGAACCACGCTTTTGATCAAATTCTCGACTTCCGTCACCGGCATCCCCAATGGTTGTTCGCGAATCAACTGATCGGCCAAAGTGGAAAGTCGCGCCTCATTCAAACCGGTTTCCCCGGACAATTCCAGATGTTGGATGAGAGCGCGATGGAGATCGTTAACGGCGCGAGCAAGAGACATAATCGTTAGGGGCTAGTAATCAGTAACTAGTAACTAGTAACTAGTCATCTGTGGGTGGGGTACTTGTGGGGACTGGATATAATGGCGGGGCGAGACCGTCGATCAAGACTTGGATGAAAAAGTTATTGACTCGCGCTTGGAGGAGTTGAATCGAGGTTGGTACGTCAAGTCCCAAAAGAACCTGTTGCACGCTTCCATCGGACGCGCTCACGGTCGCGAGAACCGGTACGCGTTGCGCCAAAATTCCGGTGTTGCGATTACCATCTCTTCCCGGGGTGCTGATGATAATCATCAGCGTGTCATCTTTTTTTATTTTTGGAAGCGGAGAAGCGAGCCAGGCGTTCGTAAGCGTAAATCCTTTGAGATCGCCGGGAACGGTGAGACCGGCAAGATCGGGATTGAGTTTTGCGACCAGTTCGTTTAACGTCAAAATTTGATTGAGAGAGACGGTATGAGTGAGGGTGAGTCCAACCGCTTTGGGTAAATCCGCGACAGCGTTTTTTGGCACCGAATCGCGGCGAATGCGAATCAATTTTAAATCTTCGGCGGTGAGGATGGCCGGTGCGGAAAGATCTTTTGCCGCGGCCACGACCGTGACTTGCTCTGAAGCGTCAGCCAAACTGATCGCCCAATATCCAAAAACCACAAAAGCGGCGATCGCGAGGACAAGGGAGATCAACAATTGAATTTTTGGTGAGAAAAGTAATTTCAGCATACAGGTATTTCTCTTATCTCTTATTTCTTATCTCTTATTTCTATTATCTATTATCTATTTTATCGACATAGATTCATCGTTTGCCAAGAAGCGGCGGTCAGAAGGGTATTTTTGCCATCCAAAATTTTTTCAAACAGGATCGGATGCGTGTATTTGACGGTCACGCGCAGATTGGCGGTTTGTTTATCCGATGATCCGCAATCTATTTGTTGTTGCATCGGATATTGTATGTCCACGCTGTCGAGCGTGATGTTGTACAAAACGCGGTTTTTTTCGACGTAATCCGTCACCGCTTGCTTCACACGAGGCTCTCCTTCCACGAGCATCGCCTGTCTGTCTTCATCTGTCAATACGCTGCGCGGATCGGTATCATCCGGCGCGTTTGGTTCCCTCGCCTCGGCTTTTTCCACCATCAAGTCAGATAGCGCGACCATGCCGGCATTCGCGCCACTGTCTGCCATGGCTTGAAGATGATTGCGAATCATGAGGCCGCTCGCGCGATCCAGCAAAAAAGCCGTCATCGTAAGAAAAGCCATCAACACAACGACGACAAACAGAAGGGCGGAGCCAGCTTCTAAATTCCTGATTCTTGATTCCTGCTTCTTCCCTATGGCGGACATACATCTTTACCCGGTTCGGGATCACATTCGATTTGACTGATAATGGTCGCGTTGACGGTTTTAAATTTTTCCGACAAGGATTCGAAAAAAAACGGCATCTCATACATCACGGTGATGGTGAGCTTATTGCCTCGCTTTCGACCCGGATCGCCTTGAGCTGCTGGTTTGATCAGGATGCTCGTGCGCGGTTCCGGCGGATTCTTATCGATGTCCGGATCAATCGCTTTCATGTTGTCGGCAATAGCTCCTTGAATCTGTCCATTATCATTCGTGAGTGCTCCTTGCCTCGCGCCTTGTGCCGCGGCTTGCGTCACAATCTGTTGCGCGTTCATCCAATAACCAACGGTAAAAATGGCGAACAACAAAAACAGCAGGATCGGCATGATCAAAGCAAACTCTAACACCGCTTGACCATGTTGATCGTATCCCCAGATTTTTACAGACTCGATATTTCGAGGTCGACGTTTATAGGTTTGGCGATTCATGCAGTCTTTTTAATTATGTCTCCTCCACCATCACCTTCACCTTCTCCACAATTTTTCTTGGCACATCCACCACATACTCATACGTTTCTTTTACGAGTTGTGGCACTTTTTCCGTCACCGTATCATACACGGTCTTGGCGACTTGATAGGTTTCCTGAACTTTTTGAGTCACATAGTCTGTGACCTGTCGAACAACCGGTATTACTTTATCAACCAGTCGCGTACCCGTGCGCCAAACTGTGTCAACGACTTGTTTAACAATCTGCACAGGTTTTTGCACCCAGCGATAGGCGGTATCAACGACCGTGTCGTACACCGTTTTGACAACCGGCACGGTTCGCGTCACCCAATTTGTTACCGTGTCATAGACGGTGCGGGCCACATTTGTCACCACCGGCACAACGCGCGACACGGTGCGGGTGACATAATCGGTAACCGTGTCGTAGACCGTGCGAGCTACCTGGGTTACTTGCGGCACCCACCGCGTTACCCAGCTCACAAACCTTCCCCATCCGGTTCTGATCGTTTGCGGTATCCAGTTTGTGACTCTGTCCCACACGGTACGGGCTACTTGTCGAACCACAGGAACGGTTTGCTGTACCCATTGAGTGACATAATTGGTCACGCGGTCATAAACCGTGCGCGCCACCTGTTTTGTTTCCGCGACCGTTTCTCTGACAAATTCCATAATCTGTCGCGGCACCTGACGGACAACTTGATAAGCCTCTTGCGCATGTTCCGTCACCCACTCTGTCACATTGCGCGTCACTCGCGTTGCATATTGATAGGTCTCTTGAACTTTAGTCGTCACATAATCCGTGACCTGTCGCACCACCGGCACAACCTTATCCACGATGCGTGTCGCCGTCTCATAGATTATGCGCGGCACCTGTTTGACCACATCCACGATTTTTTCGATCATCCTCTCGCCGACCATCGTGACTTTTTCGATGACCTCTCTGACCTGTTCAACTTCTTTTTCCACCCAGCGCGTGGCTGTTTCGACCGTTTTTGAAACAGCCTTGGGTAGATCACTACTTAATACCGCAACAACCGGCGCAACGGCACTGGCCACGAATCTTGTTTTTTCCTCCACCCATTTGCCGGCTTTCTCGAGCGCAGATTGCGTCGCATTCACAAAGTCGTTCGCTGTTTGTTTTGCCCATTCAGCCGCGGCTTGAGCCGAATTCGCAACAGCTTCATACGCTTTTGCCGCACCATATTGCATAACATCCCAAGTTTTTTTCGCCGCAGCTTTGATCGCGTCTAAGTTTTCCAGAACCAGCGCGCCTCCGGTAAATAGAACGCCTAAAAGCATGGAGATCACCGCGACCGATTCTACGACGGCCGCCACAGGAAGTCCGATGCCTGTTGCGGCAATGCCCGCTCCAAGAACAAAGGCTCCACCGGAAACGGCGTTGAAGAAGCCAGACAGCACGTGCAATAAATCAATTTGTCCTTCGCGTTCACTTAAGGCTCCGAGAATTCCATCGCGTTGCATGAGCTCCAAAAGTTTTCCGCCGCTATATCCAAGTTCCATGAGTCCAAAGAAGAGTCCGGCAACGGCAAAGAGGGGACCGAGCTTGGCCAAGACTTTTCCGGCGCTTCCAAGAAATTTTCCTCCCATCTCCACGGCCTTTGGAAACGTTTTTTGAATCCACGCGCCGATTTTTTGTATCAAACCGGGATTTTTCACTTCGAGCGTGACTTCGGGGAGAACGGAACCGGTTTTTTGAAGACTTTTATATGCCTCCTCGGTCAGATCTTTACCGCTGCCTTTAATGATATTTTTTTTCAGATCGGGAATTTGTTTTGGTGGAAAACCGAATTGATCAGCCGCCTTTGTCGCATCTACGATGAATGGTTTATCTGGGAACAAAGGATGCTGCGCTTCCGTTACCGCAAATCCTCTCACTTCTTCTAAAAACTTTTCAGAAACGTTAAATGATTTTAGACGCAGTTCTTCCATCCCCTGATGGAGCTTTCGTTGAAAGAATGTTAATGCTCTCTCCTTATCGCCAAAATTAAGAAAGAGATCTTTTTCTTTGACGAGCACTTTCACCATACCGTTTTGATCAATGGCAAGTTTTACATTTGTTTGTCCCTTCACCGCATTGATGATTCCCTCCACTCGATACACGGTCACCGATCCTTCTCTGCCTATTTGGTTGAGCCAAAAAGAAGCACCGTTAGATGTGGTTCCCGCCAGATTCAGGATGTCGTTGAACGATCCAATCATCGGCGTGCTGCCCCCTGTTTGATTCGTTGATTGGTATGTTTGATTGGCACTGCACTGATTTATTTGACTCACTCTGCATAAAGGTAGCTCAATGGGTGTGAATTTTTGAGCCGACTGAACCATTGCTTTCGGTCGAGTAAACTGCCGAGCCGAGGCCGCCGGAATCAGGAATGAAGAAGCGAGAAGCACCAGTATCGAAGCCGCTGCGAGGCGCACGGTAAGCACGGATCGCGTCCTGCCATGAAAGGAAAAATGGAGGCGGGGCATAGAATGGGGGATCAATGAATAAAAGAATTTATTTATTTGTTATTCAATACGTTCAAACATCGAAAATTCGTAAGGATTGCCTAAGAGGATGTATTTACTATTCGAACTAAAGGTGACGTGAGTCCAGTCTCCGGATAAATCTTGAAAAGAGTATTTGAATATCTCTTCACCATTCTTGAGCACTAAAAAATGACATTCGTGATTGTTTTTTCCGTGGTGGAGAAATAATTGCAGCTCTTCGCCTCGATCATTCTTTAGAATCGGTTTTCCGCCCATGAGGCCGAGGATGGAAAATGTTTTGGTCTGAATCGTGATTTTCTGTTCTTCATCCTTCGCAAGCGGACGTTCTGTATTTTTTTTGTATTGCGCGATCTGATAGTCTCGGATGGCATGGGTTGAGTCGGTTACGTTTTCAATTTGTAAGGAAGAAGTTTGTATAAAAAATAACTCTTCACTCTCATCCTGCGCGATGACCAAGACTTGATTGTTTATGGGGAGAGAAAATGCGAATACTCTCTCGTGGAGAAAGGGGATCGGTATTTTTTTCCACAAAGATAAAGTCGGGGGTGCTGTATCAACAGGAGGAGAACTTGGAGATTGTAGGTTTTTCACGGCTTCTACAAACGGTTCCCAGTCTTTTTTCTTGAGGGAGCGTCGCGGAACGGGGACGGGGCGGTTGCCGCTTGGATAGAAGGTGATTTTTTTGTCGGCAAAAGTTGTTTGCGCGAGATCAGTGACCGGAATCAGAAGATAATTTTTGCTGAAGATATTTTTGAGGATCGAGACGCCATCCGACCCCACGATGATCATGGGCCACTGATAATGTCGAGTCATGAGAAAAATAAACGCGGCATAGATGAAGTAGCGCGTGGCTTGCGGATCTTTGTTGATGAGCAAGATCACGGCGATCAAGACACAGATGATGCTGATCACGCGACCGGTTTTGGCGCCGATCCCGTAGGTTCTGGCAAAAAAATCTTTTTGGGTAGTCATAGGGCCTACGAAATTACGAATGGATCATACGAAAATACGAAACTGAAAATGAGGACGGACGGAAAGAGCGGTTCGTCTGAAACTTCCTTAAGACACAAGAAGACCGCTTGAGCGGTCTTCTTTTTCATTTAGGGCAGGGCTTTTTGCGCGGTATCGAACGCGGCTTTAATCTTGGTTCCGAAGATGGCAATCACACCAATGGCGACCACCGCAATCAACGCGATGATGAGCCCGTACTCGGACATGGCCTGACCGGAATCGTCTTTGAACCATTTGGATAAAGACATAATGGTCGTTATGAGGGGGGAAAATAATTAAATTTCTTTACCCCTTTTATAGATAGTTAGTGATAAAAGGGATTTTTTGTCAAATAGTTATACACAGGTTATTCACAAATAGCGAAAACAAGCGAATCTTGACAAGCCTTCAGACATCAGGCATCATATTTTGCATTGACTCGTTCCGGATGGACGGGTCGATTTATTAAAAAGTGATTTAGACACAAATCGTTGGAAAAAATCTATGGCCAGTCCCATCACGATCGCGATGAAGCAAATCGCCGAAGAAAAGAATATCTCTTACGAATCGGTTTTGGAAACCGTTGAGTCCGCGCTCGCGGCCGCTTTTCGGAAAGATTTCGGCAATAAGAATCAAAACATCAAAGTTGAGTTTGATCCGGAAAAATATGACGGGCAGACCGGCGGTATTCGGGTGTTTGACGTTAAAGCCGTAGTCGAAGACATGGAATTGCCGGAAGATTATTTTGAGCGTTTTGAAGCGAGCTTTAAGGGAGGAAGCAGGAATCAGGAATTAGGAATGAAGAATCGACCCTTCGACAAGCTCAGGGCAGAGGAAACGAAAACGGAGGGTGTGACCGTTGAAGAAGAGGATGAGTTTAAGTTTAAGCCAAAGCTTATGATTATGTTGTCTGATGCGCGTGACATTAAAACCGACGCGCAAGTGGGCGACGAAATTCGCGTGGAATTGAGCGTGCCGGCGGCGTTTGGACGCATGGCCGCGCAAACGGCCAAGCAGATTATTTTGCAAAAAATTCGTGAGGCGGAACGCAGCGTTATTTTTACCGATTTTAAGGGTCGAGAAGGTGAGCTTATGAACGTTACCGTGCAGCGCCGCGAGGGACGGCTCGTGATGATTGATTTTGGCCGTACTTCCGGCATTTTGTTGCCCGAAGATCAGATTGCGAGCGAACGGTACGATCGAGGAAAACGCATGAAAGTTATTTTGCGAGAAGTGGTGATGACAGGAAAGGGTCCGGAAATTCGTTTGTCCCGAACGAGTCCTCAACTTGTCGCCGGTTTGTTTGCGCAAGAGATTCCGGAAATGGCGAGTGGAGTCATAGAAATGAAGGGGATCGAGCGCGAGGCCGGCAGTCGCACCAAGGTTGCGGTGGCTACTAACGATGATGCGATCGATCCGATCGGTTCGTGCATCGGTCAGCGCGGGACGCGCATTCAGGTGATCAATCGTGAGTTGGGAGGCGAAAAAGTGGATGTGATTGCTTGGAGCGATGACGCTGCGGAATTTATTAAAGAAGCATTGAAACCGGCGCAGGTGCATAAAGTCGAACTAAAGAACGACGAGCATTTGGCTTATGCGCATGTGTCACCCGACCAATTATCTTTGGCCATAGGCAAGGGAGGTCAAAACGTGCGATTGGCGGCAAAATTGACCGGTTGGAAGATCACGATCGTTAAAGAAGGGGGAGAAGCTGTCGCCGATTCCGAGAGCGGCGAGTTTGTCGGAGAAGTCGCTCCGCAGACAGTTGAAGCGACCGAATCACCAATGTCTAATGTCTAATGTCTAATGTCTATTTACTGATTGCTCATTTATGTCTGGAATTATCCACCTGTTTAACGTCATTTTTCTTCAGCCGATTTTGAATATTTTGATTTGGCTTTATGATGTTTTGCCGGGGAATGACATTGGTTTGGCGATCATCATTCTTACGATTTTTATCAAACTCATTTTGTATCCCTTTACGGTCGCGCAAATTAAACAGCAGCGCGCATTACAGGAGTTGCAACCCAAAATCGATGAGATCAGGAATCGTTTGAAAGATAAAAAAGATGAACAAGGGCGGGAACTTATGGCGTTGTATGCGCGCGAAAAAGTGAACCCCGCGTCTTCCTGTTTGCCGCTTTTGATCCAATTGCCTGTTTTTCTCGCTTTGTATCAGGCGCTCGTGGCCGGACTTTCCGCGCAAAATTTTTCTCTCCTCTATTCATTTGTTCCCAATCCGCAATCGGTCGATACGGTATTTTTGGGTTTTCTCGATCTTTCCAAACCAAGTTACGTGCTCGCCGTTATCGCCGCTCTGGTTCAGTACGTGCAAACCAAGCAGATTCTCAAACCACCGGCCGCCACTATCGCTTCTCCGCCGCCGGAAGTCGTAAAGAGCGCGGGTGCCAAGGATGAGAGTATGGCGACCATGATGAATAAACAGATGATGTATGTGATGCCGGTCATGACTGCGGTGATAGGATTTACGTTGCCCGGCGGGCTCACCCTCTATTGGTTTGTCATGAGTTTGCTAACGTTGCTCCAACAGTGGTGGCTCTTAAAAAAAATGCCGCCGAAAATTTTGCCGCAGTTGACGAGCGGCCAGTAAGATCATAAGCTCCAAACTTCAAGTTCCAAGTTCCAAGTTCCAAGATATGGCTACTCTAAAAACTCAACCAAAACGCGTCGTTCGTCAACGTTTACTGTGGCTGGTGTTTCTTTTTCTTGTTGCCGGAACCATCTCTTATCCCGAGCCGGTGAATTGGGCACTCGCGAAAGCGGGACGGGTGATGGTTTTTCAACCGGGATCCATCGCAAAACCGTTTGTCTTGGGTTTGGATTTGCAAGGCGGCACGCATTTGGAATATGAGGCGGATGTTTCGCGTATTCCCGATGGCGATCGTAAGTCATCTTTGGAAGGGGTGCGGGACGTGATCGAACGACGGGTGAACTCAATAGGCGTGTCCGAACCACTCATTCAAACCATGCAAGCCGGAAATTCTTGGCGCGTGACCGTGGAGTTGGCAGGGGTGCGGGACATTCATCAGGCGATCAAGTTGATCGGGGAGACGCCGATTCTGGAATTCAAAGAACAGAACGACCAAACCACTCCTGTCCTGACCCTCGAACAAAAAAAACAGATTGAAGACCAAAATCGTGAAGCGCGGAAAAAGGCGCTGGCAATTTTAGCGGAAGCGAGAAAACCCGGCGCAAACTTTCAGTCGCTCGCCGTTACCAGTACCGAGCCGCAAGTGGCGGAAGCGGATATCTTGCAAGAGGTTAAGGATTTGCCGGCGGGGACCGTGTTAAACAAGGTGCTTGATCGTCCGGAGTATCAGACCATCGTCAAAGTCGACGGATTAAAATCCGTGGGAACGCAAATTCAGGCCCATCATCTTTTGATCGGTTATGCCGGAGCGCAAGGGAATCTCTCGACCTACACCAAAGAACAGGCCAAGGCGAAGATTGAGGGACTCAAACAACAGGCGACCGTTCAAAATTTTGACACGCTCGTCACGCAAAATTCGCAAGAACCCGGCGCCGTCGAATCCAAGGGAGATCTTGGCTGGTTTGGGAAAGGGGACATGGTCGAGGATTTTGAAAAGGCCGTATTCGCGCAGCCAGTCGGTACGATTTCCGATGTGGTCGAGAGTCCGTACGGATTTCATTTGATTTGGAAGATCGCGGAACGTCCGCAGAATCAGGTGATGGTGCGGTTGATTGAGATCAAAAAACTTCTTCCGCAAGACGTGGCGCCGCCGGTTGATCCGTGGAAAGCCACGCCGCTCACGGGAAAACAGCTTAAAGCTTCGCGTGTGGATTTTGATCAGCAAACCGGTCAGATTCAAGTCTCGTTACAATTTAACGATGAAGGCGCCAAATTGTTTGGAGAAATTACGAAACGGAATATCGGAAAACCATTGGCCATTTTTTTGGACGGTCAACTCACGGGCAATCCACCAACCGTGCAAACGGAGATTTTGGGTGGACAAGCGGTTATCACAGGAAATTACAGTTTAGCGGAAGCCAAGTTGCTCGCTCAACGTTTGCAAGCTGGCGCCTTGCCGGTTCCCATCAAATTGATCGCGCAACAAACGGTTGGGCCGACGCTCGGAGCGGACTCGCTGCAAAAATCACTCTATGCCGGTTTGATGGGTTTTGCGTTTGTGGCGCTCTACATGATTCTCCTGTATCGCTTGCCCGGTTTGGTTTCCATCGTGGCGCTTACGTTGTACGCGGCTTTGTCCGCTGCCGTGTTTAAGCTCGTTCCCGTGACCCTCACCTTGTCAGGCATTGCCGGATTTATTTTGTCGATCGGCATTGCGGTGGACGCGAACGTGCTTATTTTTGAACGACTCAAAGAAGAATGGTTGGAAGGGAAGGGATTGTCTTTGGCGCTGGAAGACGCGTTCCGTCGCGCATGGTTATCCATTCGAGACGGTCATGCCACGGTTTTGATTTCGTGTGCCGTGTTGTATTGGTTTTCCTCTTCTCTCATCAAAGGTTTTGCTTTGACGCTCGCCATCGGTACGCTGATCTCTCTTTTCACGGCCGTCGTTTCGAGCCGAACGATCTTGCGCTTTTTGTCCGGCACGTCGATCGCGAAATACGGATGGTTGTTTTTGAAACCGAAAGAAAAAAATAAAGTATGAAACTCAACGTCATCACTCTACGCCTCGTTTGGTACGTCCTGTCCGGACTGATGATTGGGTTATCCATCGCGTTTCTCGCGCTGTGGGGATTAAAGCAAGGCATTGATTTTACCGGCGGATCTTTGTATGTGGCGCGGTTTGATTCGCGGCCGTCTTCGACAGAATTGGAACAGATTTTGCAAACCGCGAATCTGCATTTGGGCAGCGTGGTGATTCAGCCTGTAGGAGATCAGGATATGCAATTGCGATTGCGCAATTTAAACGAGGAGGAACATCAAAAATTATTTCAGGCCCTCAAGAAAAAATATCCCGAGGTGATTGAGTTGCGTTTTGACGCGATCGGGCCGGTGATCGGAGAAGAGTTGCGCAACAAATCCATTCGCGGTTTGGTGATCGTGCTCGTCGCCATCATGCTGTACGTTGCCTATGTGTTCCGCAAAGTTTCCGCTCCCGTTCAGTCATGGAAATACGGATTGGTCACCATCTTTACGGCCTTTCACGACGTGATCGTGCCGGTCGGCGTGTTTGCTTTTTTGGGACATTATTATGGCGTGGAAATCGGCACACCGTTCGTCGCCGCTATTTTGACGATCATGGGCTACTCCATTACCGACACGATCGTGGTGATGGATCGTATTCGAGAAAATTTACAAAAGACGAGCGGCACGTTCGAAGAAATCGTATCTGCGTCGGTGCGTCAAACGTATTTTCGTTCATTTAGCACATCCATGACCACACTCTTGACGTTATTTGCCATCCATTTTTTCGGCGGCGAATCGCTCCGTGATTTCACGCTCGCGCTCATCATCGGCATCGCGGTCGGAACCTACTCCTCAATTTTCATCGCCTCGCCGTTGCTCGTCACATGGAATAAATGGACGCGGAGAAAGAGATAGAAAAAGAGGGGGCATATTCCAATTTTTGAAGAAAATACCGGGATAAGTTATCCCAAAGACTTCGCGAGGAAGGCAGTGAGGTGGTGACAAAATGTCACCAACACGAAATGTCTATTAGCTCTTGGATGAAAAAAACAGCACCGAGAGGGGTGCTGCATGATGTGCGGGGAGAGCGGTTAGTGATTTAGAGCTCGTCCGCGTAAGTAGTGGCGATAGGCTGTCTCGATTTGCGAGGGCAAGGAGCCTCCATGAACGTGGCGAATGTGCGCGATCGTACTTTCCACGCGTTCCGCCGCGATGGACCAATCCAGCGCCGCGTGATGGATGAATCCGCGATACTTTCGGATGGTTGCTTTGGTGAGGCGTTTACGTCCCTCGCCAACGGACACGCCGGTGATTTGCAGATAACCTTGTCGCAAGTGTTGGTAGTGAACCTTGGCGCGGTTTTCGAGAAACCCGCAACTACGGACGAGCACGATCAAGTTTCGTCGGAGGTCGCGAGAAATGTGCTTGGCGTGGGAAAAAATCAGCTCATCCGTATACCGCGTATAGGTGAGACTGTTTTTTCTCGCGAACTCACTCGCCCTCTCATCCAAGGTTCGGCAGACCAGATTCCACAACGCGTTGGAGGAGGGTGCTCCTTGCGGCAAGCCTCCTTCGTGAGTCGTCATGCTGACGACAACCCGCGCTACCTCTGGTACCAGCTCGATGGTTGCGAGAGCCAATAGGAGCCTCATTGGCGTGGCTTGGGTAAAGGCATCCGCCAGATCAATCACGAACGCCGCTTTCGCGTTCACATGTGCGCGCGCGTGGGTGACGAAGCTTCGCCCGCGAACCGATCCATGCACAAACGGTGGAGCCGGTAGTCGCATGAGCAGGCGATCATTCAGTCTTGCTTGGAAGGTGCGCAGATCCGGATGCGGAATGGCGAGTCGACGCGTTCCACGACCGTTCTTTTTCGGAATCAGAGCGATGGTGTATTCGGCTTGCGTGACCCAGGCTGCCAAGAACGTTCGGGGCGTAAGAGCGAGGCGCTCACACAGCGCCTCAAGATCGGCGATCTGCATCAACTCCTCCTTTTTTGGTTCTCTGCACCACTGATCACAGGCATCCTCGCTGGTAATGCTTGAAATGAAGATAGCGCGCCGCCGCAAAAAAAGAAACGGCTTCCGCTTTCTTCCAGCCGGCAGATACTGCCGACCGCGGGAAGAGGTTTTGGGTGCGTTTGCCGAGTGGCGGCAACCCTCTCCACCAAGACCTGATCGGTGGTTTCAGAGACTTAAAGCTAGGTTAAGAGCATTTCTTTTGCTTGTCAAACAAGGGTCGGATTTTTCCTTGTCATCTTTCCATCTCTGCATTAGGCTATGATCAGTTCATCAACCGAGGAGACGGGGACATGAAAAAACCCATTCGTTTGGCACTTTTTATCTCCGGTGGGGGAACCACCATGGAGCAGATCATTCTGGCTTGTCAGTCAGGATCGCTCAAAGGCAAGATCGAACCGGCACTCGTCATCGCCAGTCGTGCGAATGCCGGAGGAATCAAAAAGGCGCTCAATGTCGGCATAGCGCGAGACAGGATTCTGATCATAGATCCCAAGAGGTGTGCGTCCCCGGAAGGGTTTGGGATATCTCTCTGGGCGGTTTGTCGGCTCGAGGAGATTGACTTCATCGGTCAGTACGGCTGGATGCCGCTCACTCCGCAGAATGTCATCGATACCTACGCCAGCCGCATGATCAACCAGCATCCCGGGCCGCTCGATCCCGGGCATCCGGATTTCGGCGGCAAGGGGATGTACGGCAGACGAGTGCATGCGGCGCGTTTGCTGTTTGTTCGCCAAACCGGTCGAGATTTTTGGACCGAAGCGACGGCACAACGTGTGGATGCAAAGTTTGATCGCGGAGCTGTGATCAAAACCGAGCGAGTTCCGATCGAACCGGATGACGATGTTGCCGCCCTTCAGCAAAGAGTCATGGCCGCGGAACATCGCGTGCAGATCGCCGTTCTGGAAGATGCGGCTGATGGTCGCAGTCCGCCAGCCGGCGGAGAGATGGTGCGCGAGGAACGGCTTGTTCGTTTCGGGGAGGAAGGAATTCTGGCCGAATGCAAACAGACGGCTGTCTGGCTCTTTCCGCGAGGGTGATTCTGACATGAGTGCTCCTCATGTCTTTTTTTCAAACTTTTCCTATAGGAAAAGTTTGAAATTTTAGGACTTGATGAGTTTGAAAATGAACCTCCCCGCCGCAAGCGGACGGGGTATCACCCTTCAACCCAAATGCTGTCATTCTGAACGTAATTCGATGGAGTGAAGAATCTTCGCCTCCGATCGGTCGAAGATCCTTCGTTTCGTCGGACTTCACTCAGAATGACAGATGGCTCACGAAGCAAGCTGCGGAGTATTGACTCAAAGAGAGAATAATAAAAAATACCTCGACAGGAAGTCGAGGTGAGTCTAGCGAACTTGCAGAGTGTCGGCGTTAAAGATCAGATTCTTCGGTTTGATCACCACGCACTTCGGTCCTTTTTCCACGTGACCGGCTTGGAGCGCCTCGATGCCACATTCCGCCGCTGCGGTAAGGACTTTTTGCACATCTTGCGGTCGGATGTAGATGGCGAATCCGGCGCCCATGTTGAGATTTCCGTACATATCCGTGTCGCTGATCGGTTCCGTCCCATCGGGGTTGTGGGTTCGAATGAACTCGAACACGGGATGCGGTTCGGGAATCTGCTCGATCACGTAGCTCCACGGAGCCGGGGCTCGCATGAGTTTGCGCCAGCCGTGACCGGTCACATTTACGGCGTAGCGGATGGAGATGCCCCTGTCTTGCAACATCTCGATCAGACGGACGTAGATCTTGGTCGGAGCGAGCAACGCTTCTCCGTACGTATGGCCAAACGGAAGCAGCGTGAGGTAACCGCGCGGGAGTTTTCCCGCGATCTTGCGGGCGAGCGTCAGGCCGTTTGCGTGGATACCCGAACTCCTGAAGATCACGATGACATCGCCGTGGCAGATGTTCTCCCATCGGATCACGTGGCTCGGTTTCCTCACGATCCCTACCGCCGCACCAGAAAGTTCTACGGTGTTTGGAAACACGATGTCCTTGAGTGTCGGTGTTTAACCCGGCCCCCAGACGCATCCGGCCAGTTCACAGGCGTGCCGCCATCCGTTGATGAGAGCTTGCCAACGCGGTTCGTTTTTGAACCAGGCGGAATCGCCGGCGGCAAGATGCATCGCGGCGATCGTGGGAAGTGCTCCAACCGTGATGAGATCGTTCACCACCATGGCGAGCGTGCATTGCGCGATGCGGTCGTAGAAGTCCTTGCCCAGTTCCCGTTCCATGTCATCAGCCACCAAGCTTTTCGTTCCGAGACCTTCGATCACGAGAGCCTGCATCGTGTTGGTCAGCCCCACGAGTTGCAGAAGGCGCGCGAGAGGAGTGAGCTGAAACAGGAAGGCGCTTTCGCCGCGACTCCATTCGGCGGTCTCTATGCCGAAGCGTTGGCGCAACCGAGCCGGATGGATGGTTTGGGCCGCCGCTCTCTGCGCGGCCAGCTTGAACGGATCCATGTCCGCGTAGCTGATCCCGGCTTTTTCGTAGGCATCGCTTCTCATGGTCTGCCTCCGTTTTGAGTGTTGAGGTACGGTGACGATCAAGCGATCGTCAGAACAGGAGTTCGGGCTTAGTTTTCATCAAAAGATGGAGAAGGTCAAATCCGTTGCTTTTCAGAGACTCTTTTTTATGCTATTGTGGAGTCATCGCATGGATTGGATCATCTCCCTGTTCAATTTTGATTTAGATGCTTTTCTTGAGCTCGCCGGAAGCGATCCTTTTTCGGCGATGTGGTATTTGTTTACGCATGGGGCGTGGATATTGATCGTCTATATCATTTTATGGATCGCGGCGCATGCATGGAAAGAGTATGTTTCGGGGAAAGCCGCGGGAAAGCGCGAGTGGATATTGCTCAAGGTGGCGATCCCCGGGGGAGCGTCCGAACAAACGGCTCGCGCCGCGGAGAATATGCTTATCACCTTTGCCGGCGGACACACCACTCCTTCTTGGACGGAAACGTGGATTACGGGATTTGCCCAGTCGTATTTTTCTTTAGAGATCGCTTCCATTGAGGGAAAAGTCTCTTTTTATATTTTTGGCGAACGGCGTTTTCGCGATCTCGCCGAAGGCGCCATTTACGCCCAATATCCGGCGGCGGAAATTCAAGAAGTGGAAGATTATACTCAAAATATTCCCTCACATTATCCGGATGAGGAGTGGGACGCGTGGGGCACGGAAATGATTCCCGTTAAAGAAGACCCTTACATTTTAAAAACCTATCCTCAATTTGAGGACAAAGTGTCGGGTGAATTTAAAGACCCCGTGGCGTATATGTTGGAATTTATGTCGCGTTTGGGGAAGGATGAAAACTTTTGGTATCAAATCGTGATCACGCAAACCGATCACAAGGGACCGCGTGAACGAGCGGAAAAATTGATCAACAAGATTAAAGGCGTCAAGGAAGAACACAAAAAGCGTTTGATCGACCACGCGGTTGATTTTCCCATGAACGTCGCCAAAGAAGCCGCGGGAATTTTGCTCTCATCACCCTCTGCGGCGCCGGCGGCAAAAAAAGACGCCAAACAGGAATTTCCCCGCATGTTTGCTCTCTCTCCCGGAGAAAAGGACGTACTCGAGGGGATCGAACGAAAAACCGGACAAGTGGGTTTTATGGCCAAGGTGCGATTCGTGTATGTCGCCAAAAAAGAGATCATCAAAAAGACCAAAGCGATTCATACGTTTATCGGCGCCATGAAACAAACCAACACCTTTCACATGCAGTCGCTCAAGCCGGAATTAAAAAAAGTCGGCATGGCAAGCGCGCTGTGGTTTTTTAAGGACAAACGAAACAATCATCGCAAGAGCCATGTCGTCAAAGCATATAAGAAACGTTCCAACTGGATGGGGATGCCGCAATTTTTTATGTGTGCCGAAGAACTGGCGACGTTATGGCATTTCCCAATTTTGATGCAGGTCAAAGCGCCCTCGATTAGCAAAGTGGATGCCAAAAAATCAGAAGCCCCGGCGAACCTTCCGTTTGGTTAGCTTCTTAGGCATCAGCTTTTTAGCTTCTTAGGTTGGTTTGAACCGCTAAGAAGCTAAAGCCTAAGAAGCTAAAGCCTAAGAAGCTGCAACCCATGATTCAATATTCTCACGATCACGAAAATGAAATCACGCTGTTTGCGGAGACGAATTTTCGAAATCAAAAACGGCGCTTTGGCATCAAAACAGACGATCGCCGTCGGCACATGTACGTGATCGGAAAAACGGGCATGGGAAAAACCACGCTCATGGAAAATCTGATGTTAGCCGATGTCTATGCCGGACACGGGTGTTGCTATATTGATCCGCACGGCGACACGGCCGAGAAATTATTGGATTTTATCCCCACCAACCGTATCAACGACATCGTCTATTTTAATCCCGCAGATACCGATTTCCCGCTCGGATTTAACATTTTGGAGACGGAGAGCGAAGATCAAAAACCGCTGATCGCGTCAGGACTTATGGGTGTGTTCAAAAAGATCTGGCCGGACGTGTGGAGTCCGCGCATGGAATATATTCTCATGAACTGCGTGCTCGCGCTTCTTGATTATCCGGGAGCCACGCTGCTCGGCATCAACCGCTTACTCGTTGACAAAGATTATCGCGCTCGCGTGGTGGCGAAGATTCGAGATCCGATCGTCAAAACGTTTTGGTTGGCGGAATTTACCTCATGGTCGGAAAAGTACGCGACCGAAGCCATCGCGCCGGTGCAAAACAAAGTCGGACAATTTCTTTCTTCTTCGGTGATTCGCAACATCGTGGCTCAAGTCAAATCCACCATCAATTTGCGGCGCATTATGGATGATGGAAAAATCTTGATCGTGAACCTCTCCAAAGGACGCATCGGAGAGGATAATATGCGGCTTTTGGGAGGAATGCTCATTACCAAACTTCAATTGGCGGCACAGGAACGACAAAGCATTCCACAGGAAGAAGATCGCCGCGATTTTTATCTGTTTGTGGATGAGTTTCAAAATTTTGCCAACGAATCGTTTGCCAACATTCTTTCCGAGGCTCGTAAATATCGTTTAAATCTGATCGTGGCGCATCAATACATAGAGCAGTTGGACGAAAAAGTGTCGCCCGCGATTTTTGGAAACGTTGGCACCATCATCGTCATGCGCGTCGGCGGAGCGGACGCGACGTTTATGGAAACCGAGTTTGCCCCCACGTTTACCCCGGAAGATTTGGTGAACTTGGCCAAGTATCAAATTTATCTCAAACTCATGGTCGACGGGGTTGCGACTTTACCTTTTTCCGCCGACACCCTTGCTCCCATCGCGCAACGGACCGGGAGCCGGGAAAAGGTGATTGCCGTGAGTCGCGAACGCTATGCCGAGTCTCGGCCAATCATCGAAGAGAAAGTTCTCAAGTGGAGCGGCATGGAGGCGACACCGGCTGTCGGGACAACGACCATCAATCTCGGAGGGGATTTGGAAGAGACTTCGGCGAGTTCAGCCTCGACGTTGAGCCCGCTTGCCGTTCAATATCCTGCCATCAAAACCGAAGAGGAGCGTGAAGGGGTGGAAGCGCTCGGAGGAGGATTGTCGTTCCAACAGGATGAGGGAGAATATTTGACGCTCAAGCCGGAGCGTTTGGCGGCGATCATGGCAAATAAACCGGCGCCGCAAGGAAAAAAAGACAAGCCGAAATTTCCTCACACCTGCACGCGCTGTGGCAAGCAGTTTCATCTGGCGATTCAGCTCGACCCTGCGCGACCCATATACTGCGCCGAATGTCGACCGTTGGTTCTTGAAGAACGGAAAGGCCGAGAAGGAAAGATAAAAGAGATAATGCGGCTGCCGCCGATTTCCGATTCAAGCGAGAGTGATGATCTGACGTTATCGTCTCCAACAACGCATAAACCGAGAGTGGTTCATTCTTCTACCGAGAAGAAACCGTATCGATCGGATAAACCAAAAAATTCCCCGCCCATCCCTCCTCCGCTTCCCCCTAAAACATCTTCAAAAATTTCGTCTCCTATCCAACAGTCGGTCGCTCCGGGTCAACGAATACAGTTTGATTAGTCGCTTGTATGATCCTTCAATATAATTCAGGATTATACTGAGTCTATCGAAGTATGAAAAAATGTTTGTGGCTACTTTTGGCTGTTGGAGGGATGAGTTTTTTTGGGCAGGCCGCCAAAGCTGCTGATGCGCCGGTTGATGCGGATGGTGATGGTATTTCCGACGCGCAAGAGATCAGCGTTTTTCATACCGATCCGGTGAGAGCCGATACGGATGGTGATGGATATGATGACCGCACCGAAATTTTTAACGGCTATGATCCAAACGGGCCTGGACGACGCGCCTTTTCCAAATCGATTTTTATCAACGTCAGCAAGCAGGTGTTGGAACAGCGCGTGAACGATGTTCCGTTCGCGTCTTTTCCCGTTTCAACAGGTACGCTTCGCAGACCAACCCCTCAAGGAAATTTTAAGATTATCGCAAAAACGCCCCGCGCCTGGTCGCGCGTGGCAGGTTTGTGGATGCCCCATTGGATGAATTTTTCAGGCGTGGGCGCGCCGATCAGCCGTTTTGGCATTCATGAATTGCCGGAATGGCCGAGCGGAAAAAAAGAAGGGGCAAGCAGCTTGGGCAAACCCGCGAGCCACGGCTGCGTGCGGCTTGGCATCGGTTCGGCAAAAGCGTTGTATGACTGGACGCCGGTGGGCACGGTGGTCGTAATCGCAAAGCAGTAATGTTATTTGTTTCGATCGCGCAGATCAAATATGCTAAACTTACCGAATTGACAGGCACTATGAAATGCCCTATGTTTATTCGACTCTGTTTGGTCTTTGGCGGCCTGTTTTTGGCGAGTATGGCGCAAGCCGCCACGATCAAAGTTGATGCGGAACCGTTTGTTCCAAAAGCAAATGAATTTGCAAAAGTGATCGTCATCGTGCCAAAGACGCATCAGGTTTTATGGTCATTCAAACCCGATTATTCGCATGTGGCGGCGAGTTTAACGAAGTTGCCGAACGCGCTCACGTTCGTCAAACTCTCTCCGCGTTGGGATCGGAAAGTGGCGTTTCAGAAGTCAGACGAAGTCGGGGGCGGACGGCTGCGCGTTAAAATCGGGACGCGCATTTCTATTCGAGATCTGTTTTATTCCAGCATTACCTCGAGCGCCAACAACGCGGCAAATGCGCTGGCTCGCGTTTCCGGATTGGGGTATGGGGGGTTCATCAAACGGATGAACGTGGAAGCAAAACGTCTTGGCGCTGTCCGTTCAAAATTTGTGGACGCTTCCGGAATGAGTCCTCGCAATATCACGACGGCAAGAGACATGGCTCTGATCGCCGAAGCCGCGTTTCGTGAACTTATGATCCGAACCGCCGCTTCCACCGGAGAGTATCAGGTGGCCCTCGCGACTCCACGCGAGGTGCGTACGATCAAGAACACCAACCAACTGCTCACGCAAGACAATGATCTGTGGATTGTCGGAGGGAAAACAGGCTATCTGGAAGAATCCATGTATAATTTAGTCATCCAAGTCCGGCCCATGAACGCGGATGGTCGTCCGGAATTTGGAAAGGATTTGATCGTGGTCGTGTTGGGCGCTCCGACCAAATCCGGTTCGTTTGATGCCGCAAAACGATTAGCCGAATGGACGTGGAACAATCATGAATTTTGAAAAACTGAAAACGCTCTTAACCGAGCAACAAGAACCCGCCTATCGCTTAGCGCAAGCTGAGCGCGCTTTTTATATTGAGCTCGCCGATCGTTGGGAAGAAATGGCCGTGTATCCAAAGGCGTTGCGTCAAAGATGCGCCGAGGCTCTTCCGTGGAAAGAGCTCTCGTCGGTTCATGTGCAAGAAAGTCCCAAAGGCGACACCGTCAAAACATTATTTGCATGCGCGGACGGTCAAAAAATCGAGGCGGTACTCATGTGTCACCAAGATGAACGCAACACCGTGTGCGTATCGTCTCAAATCGGCTGTGCCATGGCTTGCACGTTTTGCGCCACCGGCACCATGGGCATCAAACGAAATTTGACGAGCGGCGAAATCATCGAGCAGGTTTTGCATTACGCGCGTCTGCTCAAAATAAAAAACGAACGTGTCTCGAACGTCGTATTCATGGGGATGGGGGAGCCCATGCATAATTATGACGCGGTTCTCTCGGCGATCCGCACGCTTAATCACCACGATGGTTTTAATTTAGGGGCACGTCACTTTAGCATTTCCACCTGCGGAGTTGTGCCGGGTATTTTGCGTTTGGCGGATGAGCCGCTGCAAATAAACCTCGCGATTTCCTTGCACTCGGCGATCAACGAAATTCGCTCGAGCATCATGCCGGTCAATCGCGCTTATCCTCTCGAAAAATTGATGCCGGCTGTTCGCGTGTACATGGAAAAAACCAATCGCAAAGTGATGTTTGAGTATCTTTTGTTAAAGGGCATCAACGATCGTCCGGAGGATGCGCGCGCTCTGGCCAAACTTCTTGGTCCGGATTTTCGTTTGGCGCATGTGAACTTGATCAAGTATCATGAAACGGAAATGTTCCAAGGCACGAGTCGGGGAGAGCGCGTGGCGTTTTTGGATGAGCTGCGCGCGCTACACGTTCCCGCCACGCATCGCATCACGTTTGGAGAGGACATTGATGCGGCCTGCGGTCAGTTGGCCGTGCGCGAGGAACAGGGTCGCGTCAAACAAGGACTCGCGGCCGTACGCGCGGCTAAGGCACGCGTCCTTCCATAATCTCATGAAACATCATCTCATCGCTCTTTTTTTTGCCGCGAGTGTTGCCGCGCTCACGATTGGATTTGTGGCCGCGCTCGTTTTGCCGATGGGATATTTTACTTCCTCGCGCGTTTATGACCGAAAAACCCAAACCGTGACGCTCAATGACCAAGTCATTGCAGATGCCACATCTTCCGCGCCGCTTCATCTTGATCCGCCCCCGTTAGAACGCTTAACGCGTATCGCTGGTGATCCTCCTGTGCAAAAAGGAGAGATTTCCGTTCGCATTCCTATTCTCATGTATCACCAGATTCGACCCACTCGATCATCTTTTGCTTTTCGCGATAAGTTTTTCAGCGTCACTCCGGAATCGCTGGAAGCGCAATTAAAGGCTCTGGTCGTCGCCGGATATGAAACGGTCACCCCTCAAGATTTGATCGCGGCGTTAACGGAAAAAGACGGAGCCACGCGTCTTCCAAAAAAACCGGTTCTCATTACCTTTGACGACGGGTATCGCAACCAATATCAGTACGCCTTTCCTCTTTTGAAGCGTCTTGGTTTAAAGGCTACTTTTTTTATCATTTCACAAGGGCATCGTTGGAGAGGCTATGTAACGGAGGAGATGATCAAAGAACTGGATCAAAGCGGTTTTATCACCATTGCCTCGCACACGCAGCATCACGCGATGCTTCCGCGTTATGGCGCGGCGGCGCGCGAACGGGAAATTGGCGATTCAAAAAAAGAATTGGAAACACTCCTCGGTCATCCTGTGACGAGTTTCGCGTATCCGTACGGAGGATGGAGCGTGGAAATTTCCAAGGAAGTCGAGCGCGCCGGTTATCAACTCGGGTTTGGCGTGCGTTTGGGATCGCTCCACACTTCCTCGTCGCGCTATCAATTGCGCCGCATGCACGTGAACGATCGTGAAGATGTGGTGGCGCTGTGCGATCGGTTTTTGAAACCGTTACGCATTTCGTCCTCGATCAGTCAGCCATAAATCAGCCAAAAATATGAAGTTATTTATTGATGATGGGGATGATCGGTTCTGAAAAAAAATTCAGTCGCTGGAAAGGTTGATTAGACACGAATCGGTCACGATTCAAGTTGCCTTGGGAGAATAGGGGGTTCATCAAAAGCAGATTTTCAAGAGCGAATGATTGAGAGCGATTCCGCAAGAGTGGGACAGAGTGGGATGTGAAAGTGTGGCGTGGAAATCGTTTTCACAAAAAAG
>JAUSEV010000042.1 GCA_030649995.1 Candidatus Uhrbacteria bacterium | reverse complement strand
CTTCTCATCCACTCTCCAAAACAACGGAGTCCTCGATATCGGTTCAGGCACAGCTACAACCACAGGAGCGTTCAGAAACACGAGCTCCACCACCAACGGCACAGGCATCCTCTCTATTGCCGGTGACTTTAGCGCCAGTAGCACAGGAGCCTACACCACCTCAACCGGCAGTATGCTCCGCTTTGGAGGCGCTGCAGCTCAAACCGTGACCCTTGAAGCCACCTTGTTCCCTGCAAACGTGAGTTCCACCAAAACCGCAGGGGCAGTGACTTTTTCCGGAGGAGGCATGACCGTCGCAAACAATGTTGACCTGTTCGGTGCAGGCGGCAGCAGCCTCGCCATGGCCACCAATGCCCTCACCGTTTCAGGAGCCACCGTCATGCTTCTTGGCAACACTGTTACTTCCACTTCCGGCACCCTCACCTTCACAGGTGCCGTCACCTCAACCGGTGCCATCGGTTCCAGTTCAGGCAACCAACTCTTCAGCAACACCTTCCAAAACAACGGCATCTTCGATGTTGGATCAGGTACAGCCACAACGACCGGAAACTTTACCAACGTGAGTTCAACGGCAAATGGAACAGGCATCCTTTCTGTTGGCGCCAACTTTGACCACACCAACGGCACCTATACCACGACCACCTTAAGTACCTTGAGGTTTAATGGAGCCGCAAATCAAACATTAACACTCACCGCTACTCTCTTTCCTGATGCCGTTGACTCCATCAAGACCGCAGGCATCGTAACGGTTTCAGGCGGGGCCATAACCATCGCCGACACTCTCGGCATGAACGGAACAGGAGGCTCTCTCTTCTTCGGTACGAATGCCTTATCCGTCATCGGCGCTTCAACCATTCTTACGGCAAACTCCGTGACTTCCACATCAGGCGTAATGACCTTTACAGGCAACGTCACATCTACCGGTACTGTCCAGACAAATACGGGAAACATGACATTCTCCGGAACCACTCAAAATAATGGCACAGTCACTTCCACTTCCGGAACAATGACGTTTACCTTAAGCGCCACATCAACCGGTGGAACCATCGGTCAGGGCACAGGAAACATTCTCTTCAGTTCCACCTTCGATAACCAGACTTCCGCTACATTGAATGTTGGAGGGGGTCAGGTTACGAGCACTGCCGCACTGACAAATGGAGGCACGATCAACGGCAGCAGCGGTCGCTTAACGGTTCTTGCAAACTTTACGAGCAGTACAAACGCCGCAATCCTCAATGGCCAAAGCGGTACCGTTAAGCTTGATGGTACGGCCACGCAAAGCATCGCCGGCTTTACTTTCAACAATCTTGAGATGACCAAGGGGAGTGGAACAGCGACCTTTGTGACCATGAATCCAACGATTGCCGGAGCTCTCACGACGACCGGAGCAGGAACGCTTAGCGCCGCGGCTCTGAACCTCGGAGTAACAGGCGCTTCGACGCTTGGCTCCGGAACCACGGTCACTTCCACTTCCGGCGTGCTGACCTTTACCGGCAATGCCTCATCCACAGGTTCCATCGGTTCAAATTCCGGCAATATGGTCTTCGTTGGCACTCTCCAAAATAATGGAACATTTAATGTGGGAACCGGCACGGCTACCACAACTGGCACTCTTACTAACGCAGCCAGCGGTACCATCAATAACAACAGCGGTATGCTGGCAGCAAGCTCCACATGGACCAACACGGGAACGTTCAACGCGAATGCCGGAACGGTGCGTTATGTGAGTCAATCCAGCCAGACCGTTCCAGGAACAACCTACTTTAACTTAGAAGTTTTGACCCCCGGTTACACTCAGACGCTCGGAGGAAATGCTACGGTCAGCAATAATGCGACGACCACTGGAGGAACCTTGACGGCCGCGGCCAACAGTCTCACCATCACAGGGATCATGACACTCCTGTCCGGAACCACGGTTACTTCCACTTCCGGAACACTCACCTTTACTGGAAACGCCACTTCTACGGGTTCGATCGGTTCTGATACTGGGAACAAGCTCTTTTCCGGGACGTATAGAAATAATGGAACGTTTGATGTCGGTTCCGGAATCGCTACAACAACCGGAGCTCTGACCAATGGGGCCAGCGGAACCATCAACCAAAGAACCGGCACATTGAATGTGGTGGACAGTTTCACCAACAGCGGAACGTTTAGCGCCGGATCAGGCACCACAAAATACACCGCTGCAGGTGCCGTCAATGTGGGATCAGCCGTGCACAATATCGTTCAATTCAGAGGTGGAGGAACGTACTCACTCACGGCTTCGACCACAATCATGGGAACAACACTCTTAAACAACAGTGGGACTCTCGCGGTTGGCGCAAATACCTTGACAGCCGTCGGTCTCATCACCAACACAGGCACGATCACGGAAACAACCGGGAGCATTGTGCACGCCGCAGAATACGTAAAATTCGTGGATACCAACGGCACGCAACAAAGCTCTTACACGACTCCGGGTTCCGTCTATGTAGAAGTTCAAGATTCTAACCGTAACTTGTTGGGAGCAACGGTGGAAACGCTCACTATTCCGGTGACGATCAATGTGGCGGCAGGAAGCGATTCGGAAACGTTGACTCTTACGGAAACCGGAGCCGCAACAGGCATCTTCCGCAAAGCGGCTGCGAGCAACTTAGTGTCTTCCAATGCAGCTTCTGTCGGAAACGGTCACTTCGAGATTATTGCGAGCGGTACCGGTACGGGATCTTATACGGATGCTCAAGACTCAACAGACGCCTCTTCTACGACCGCAAGTCTGGTGTTCGTTACAAATAATGGAGGAGGAAACAGCGGGAGTACAGGAGGAGGCGGTGGTGGTGGTGGTGGTGGAAGCTTTGCCATCGCACCGGTCACACCGACTCCCGTTCCGGCGACCTCGGCCCCTGTTGTGATCGTTGTGCCACCACCGATTGTCGCACCTGTTCCACCTTTGCCATTGCCACCGGAAGTAAAGCCCGCTCCAACATCAGGTGTTATCTTCACGGGATTAAAGGCTGGAGCAACATTTAATCCGGGAGGTCTCATCGCCTTTGGGTACAGCTACATGAACCGTACAACGGCGAATCAAACGATCACGGTCGTGAGAGAGATGAAGGACGCAAAAGGAAAAGTGATAAAGCGCGTCAAGAGCAGAATCGTCTTGAGGGCCAAGAAATCCTTCCAAGGCAAGCCTTCCGACCGTCTCTCCACGCGTTTGCCTCTCGGCGTCTATGAGATGACCGTGATGATCACGGACGCAAAAGGCAAGGTCATAGACAAGAACAGCTTTAACTTTGGCGTCGTGAAAAAATCAACGCCATTGCCACCGGCAGTAAAGCCTGTTCCAACATCCGCCGTTGTCTTCACGGGATTAAAAGCAGGAGCCACATTTAATCCGGGAGGTCTCCTCGCCTTCGGGTACAGTTACAAGAACCTTTCAACGGCGAAGCAAGCGATCACGATCGTGAGAGAGATGAAGGATGCGAAAGGAAAAGTGATAAAGCGCGTCAGGAGTAGCATTGGCTTGTTGGCGCAGAAATCCTTCCAAGGCAAGCCTTCTGAACGTCTTTCCACTCGTTTGCCACTCGGCGTCTATGAGATGACCGTGATGATCACGGACGCAAAAGGCAATGTTGTAGGCAAGGGCAGCTTCAACTTTGACGTCGTGAAAAAACCATAGCCCCTCATACAGATAAAAAACAAACCCGCCCTTGAGCAAGGCGGGTTTGTTGTTTTCATGTGTTCATCTCCGGGGCTTGGGCTCGAACCAAGATTCACGGCTTCCTCGCCTAAGGCGAGTGCGCCTATGGCGCAAAAGGTTGTCTTTGTTCAACGCTGTTCTCCGGGGCTTGGGCTCGAACCAAGATTCACGGCTTCAAAGGCCGCTGTCCTACCGTTAGACGACCCCGGAGAACAGCGTTGAACTTCCTTAATTAATGTAAAATTCAATCTAATCATTCCCGACCCTTCCCACTCTTTAGAAGTTTCTCACGTTTCAGCGGACTTAATATAGAGATTTTTTAGACTTTCGTCAATCCAAACCAAATGCTAAAATACTAAAAATCTTATGCCACACATTTACGCAGAGGGCAGACCAGATCATTTTGAGACCGTGGGACGGGTGGACGAGTGGGCAGACGGTCAAATAAAGGAAGTAAAAGTTCACAAAAAACCCATGACCGTGGCAAGAATCGGCGACAAATTTTTTGCCGTCAATAGCATTTGTCCGCACATGGGCGGGCCGCTCTCATGCGGGAAAATGGAAAATGGCAAAATTCATTGTCCATGGCACGGTTGGGCTTTTGACGTGGAAACGGGACATTCTCCAAACGGCCATCATCTTGATTGCTATGAGATCAAAGTGGAAAATGGAGAAGTCAAAATAGGTTGGGTGAAGAAGATTTGATATGTCAAAGCGACATTTGTCATGGATGGGGGCATTGGTTGTTGGCGCGTGGATTATTTGGAATTTAGGAAATGGGTTTCATCCGAAAAAAACAAACTCCATCAAAACCGCTCAACCGACTTCCTCGCCTCTCGCGATCGAGACCGTCGCATCTATCACGACTTCCACAAACGCATTTGTGCTCGAAACCGTTGACGGTGACACGATCAAAGTCCAAATGGATGGAGAAAAAAATTCCATCACCATTCGTTTATTGGGGGTTAATACTCCGGAAACCGTTGATCCAAGGCGACCGGTTCAATGTTTTGGAAAAGAAGCATCCGCATATGCGTCAAGAATTTTGACGGGTAAGCGCGTACGATTAGAGGGGGATCCGGAAGCGGACGAAGTGGATCCGTACGGCCGCGTGTTGCGCAATGTGATCCTTGAAGATGAAACGGATTTTAACGCTCAATTGATTCGAGAAGGGTACGCCTACGCGTATGTTTCTTTTCCCATGAATAAAAAACGCAAGTCACAATTACGTTATTTTCAAGAAGAGGCAAAACGTTTGGAGATCGGATTATGGAATCCAAAAACCTGCGCAGGAAAAAAGTAAGGTATGATCAAGCCTCCTCACGCTCGTTTTGTCATGGCCATAGCTTGCCTCATCGGGCTCTTCGCGTCAGCTTATCTTTTGTATACCTATGTGACGGGAGCACCGATTCGATGCGGGATCGTTTCCGGCTGTGAACTCGTGCGCGCCTCGCGTTGGGCCTATACGTTTGGAATTCCGCGACCACTATTAGGTCTTGTTTTTTACGCGGCACTGTTTGGTCTTTTGGTGATCCGTGCCGCCATTGCATGGAAGCCGCGGCTCTTACATCGCTTGACCATGCTCGCAGCGGTGATCGGTTTCATCGAATCTGCTTTTTTATTTTTCGTCCAATGGCTAGACATCAAAGCGTTTTGTCTATGGTGCTTGATCTCCGCCGTCTCGGCGACGGTGATCGCTCTGCTTGCGCCTTTCGATCAATCGGAAAAGACGGACGTCGTTTCGACCAACCAAGAACTCAAAAAATATTTTATTGCCCTCCTCATTTTTTTACCCTTGGCATTTCTGGGATTCGTCGCGCTCCTGTTAAAGTAAGGAATCCGATTCCTCTAAAAAATTACGAAATTACTAAAAAAATCCGTAAAAGACACACATCAAAAACCAACACATCAAACTTTGGTTATAGCTAGAGTTTGATGTGTCTGGTTTACTCTCTCTGAGGATCAATACCCCACAGCTCTGGCTAGCGTCCACCTCCCTGTCATTGCGAGGAGGAGTCCGCGACGACGAAGCAATCTCCCTGCAGCCCTCTGCTCCAGAGGCGCACTCACCTCAGGCGAGGGAGATTGCCACGCCTGCCTGGCCGGTAGGCAGGCTTCGTATGACTTCGCTCGCAATGACAGGGTCTTGATACCCCGTCAGCTCTGCTGCGGGGTAGTTCATTGTTGGCGCATGGTTTGACGGTTTAGGCATTATGTCGCAAGATATCTTTACTATGATTGATATTTCTATTAAACAAGCGAGCGTGGTAGATCAATCCTGTGATCTTTTGGTTTTACATCTTTTTCAGGGTGAAAAACCATTGGAGGGGGCGGGCGGAGCCATGGATAAGGAATTGGGCGGGCTCATAAGTCAACTGCTCAAACAGGATCAATTTGAAGGAAAATTGGGGGAATGGTTTATCTTTTCCACATTGGGAAAGGCCAAGGCTCAAAAGATCGCCGTGATTGGTCTTGGCGATCGTACTAAATTTGATCTTGACGCGGTGCGTAAAATCGGCGCGCACATTATTCGCCACGGTCGAGATGCAAAGGCGAAATCCGTCATGACGGTTTTGCCCGGAATGGGAGTCGTGGATTTTTCGACTCGCGAGGTTGCCGAGGCGTTGGCAGAGGGGTTGCGGTTGGGCGCGTACCGTTTTCACGCGTATAAAGGAAAAAGTTTTCAAGAAAAAGAAAAACTCGATGTCAAGCAGGTGATTGTGTGTGAGCGTGAGCGGGGCAAGATAGCTCCTGCGGAACGTGGCCTCGTAGAGGCACGGATTTTGGCGGACGCAACGATTTTGGCACGCGATTTGGTTAACACGCCGTCGATGGAGATGACGCCAAAAAAGTTGGCAGAGGTGGCGCAATCTTTGGCCAAGCGAGGTTCGGGCATTTCAATCAAAATTTTAGACGCGGCGAAAATGGAAAAATTGGGAATGCGAGCCGCGCTCGCTGTAGGCAAAGGATCACAACATGCGCCGGTTGGTATGCATTTGATCTATCGTCCAAAGGGGAAGATCAAGAAAAAAATTGCGGTGATCGGTAAAGCGGTCACCTTTGATTCCGGAGGTCTGTCATTGAAACCGGCGGATGGCATGATGACCATGAAGTGCGACATGGCAGGGGCAGCCGCGGTCATCGGATTGTTTCAAGCGTTGCCGGATTTGGCGCCGAATGTAGAGGTGCATGGAATTTTTTTGGCTGTTGAAAATATGCCGTCCGGCACGGCGTATCGTCCGGGCGATGTTGTCAAAGCCATGAACGGAACCATGATCGAAGTTTTAAACACCGACGCGGAAGGTCGTGTCACTTTGGCGGACGCTTTGTCCTACGCGGCAACTTTGAAACCGGATGTGATGATTGATCTGGCAACTTTAACAGGCGCGTGTGTAGTCGCATTGGGAGAAGATATTTCCGGACTCATGTCGAACGATCGGAAGCTTGCCGAGCGATTGCTCTTAGCCGCGAAACAGAGTGGCGAGGGTTTGTGGGAGTTGCCGTTGTTTGAACCTTATCAAGAATTGATAAAATCCAAAGTGGGGGATATAAAGAATATCGGCGGAAGAAGCGCCGGAGCGATCACGGCCGGACTGTTCCTCTCGCATTTCGTCAATAAAATTCCGTGGGCGCACTTGGATATTGCCGGGCCAGCGTATATCGAAAAGGAGACGCGCCCGGATGTGCCGTATGGGGGATCAGGGTCAGGAGTACGGCTTTTGGCAAGATATCTACAGGGGTTCTAATGACGAGATAGGGTTATTGTGTTAAACTGTGGATAACTATGAACATCAAAATTTATTCCACTCCTACGTGTCCCTACTGCAAGCTGGTAAAAGATTATTTTAAAGAGCAGGGGATGAGTTTTAGCGACATTGATGTGGCAAACGATGCCACGGCCGCCAATGAAATGGTCAAGAGTTCCGGACAAATGGGAGTGCCCGTTATCGATATTGATGGAGAAATCATCGTCGGCTGGAACAAGAGTGCCCTCGAAGAAGCGATTGCCAAGCATCCGCAAAAAACAAAGCAAGTGGCGTAACAAGCCATCGAAAACCCCCTGCCCCCTTATCAGGGGGTTTTCCTTTTACCCTTTCCCTAACGTTTTCTCACCAGGTGTCCAATCAATGGGACAGCGTTCGCCGGTTTGGAGAGCTTCGAGTACACGCAATACTTCTTTGACCGAACGTCCGACCGAGCCGGAACTTATTAGCGAATATTTTATGTCACCTTCCGGGTCGATGATAAAAAGTCCGCGTTCAGCCGAGCCGTCGTTTTCATTCAAGACTTGATAGTCGCGCGAAATTTTTTGCGTGGTGTCCGCCAGGATCGGATATTTCACCTCCGTGAGATCACGCTCGAACCAGGCTTTGTGCGACCATTCGGAATCAGTCGAAGCGGCCAGCACCTCACAATTCAATTTTTTGAAAGCATCCTCTATTTGCGAGAACCCTTTCAATTCAGTAGGACAGATAAAAGTAAAATCGCGCGGATAAAAGAAAAACACCAACCACTTGCCTTTGTAATCAGACAGGCTGATATTGATAAAATCTTGTTGACCGGTTTGATACGCTTTGATGCCTGTAAAGTCAGGCGCTTTAGTTCCGACGGTAATCATAGGGAAGAATTATGAATCAAGAATTAAGATTGATGGTCATTGCGAGGAGTTTGACGACGAAGCAATCTATCCTCGGTCGGAGATTGCCGCGCTCCGTTTCACTACGCTCGCAATGACAAATTATTTTTTTCGCGTTATTTCGTGTTTTCGTAAAGTTCATTCGCTTTTTTCCAGTCAATATTTTTCCACCAGTCCGCGATGTAGGCTTTGCGATCAGAACCGTAATCGATAAAGTAGGCGTGTTCATAGACGTCGAGCACCAAGATCGGCAGACATCCCCACACGCCGCCTTGGCTGTGAGCGTCAGATCCGTAGATTTTGAGTTTTTTAGCTTGTGTGTCCCAGCACAACACGACCCAACCGCGCACCGCCATGCCGGTCGCGGAAAAAAATGTGATGAATTTTTCGAGAGATCCGTATTTTTCTGTCAGATCATCCACGAGCGCGCCAGTCGGTTTTCCATCGCCACCCAACACTTCGAAATAATATTCATGGAGGTAGACGCCGTTTACCGCAAACGTCTCGGCATCACGCAGCGCCCGCAAGTCTGAATAGGTTTGATTGGCCGCATCAAGTCCCACACCGGATTCATTCATCGCCATCAATTTTTCCGACACCTCATTCAACTTGTTGACATACCCGACATACAATTTGTCATGATGGATCGCCATCGTTTTATCGGAAATCCCGATCAGTGATTTGAAGGGTAGAGGAGCGGCTTCGGTTTTCATAGGAGAATGAAGTTAGTAGTTAGTAGCTCGTAGTCAGTAGCTAGTATACGAACGACTAACTACAAACTACGAGCTACTACTTTTTTTCCTGCATCGCTTTTAAAATTTCAGAATTTTTTGGCATGCCGAGCTTAAGATAACGGATGATCCCTTGTTTGTCGATTCCCACGACACTGCGCTTGATGACCGTCGCTTTGAACATCGGTTTGGTGGCGCCGTAGCGGGCACTCACTTTTTTTCCGGCATCAATCAGCAGGGGAAAGGGGAAGGTGTATTTTTTTATGAATTTTTTATGGGATTCACCGTCAGCATGATTTACCCCAAACACCATGATCTCGTTTGCACGAAATTTACTCCAATCATCGCGAACGGCGCACAGTTGCATGGTGCATCCGGGGGTCAAATCACCGGGATAAAAAATCAGCACGAGCGATTGCTTACCCTTAAAGTCAGATAGATTGATCTCGCGGCCGTTTTGATCTTTGAGACGAAAATTCGGAGCCTTCATTCCTGTTTCGAGAGGGGCTATTGGCATAGGACTTAATGAGTATATCGAATCGGAGGCTCAAAAACGAGTGGCAAACGTCAAGGGTCGGCGGCAGAATAGGCGGCTTGACAAAAACCCTTTTTTGTGGTATCCTTTTAATTCTTCTATCATGGAAAAAGTGGCTTTTTGAGAGGCTGTTTTGAGCCTTTCGAGACACCCTCTCTGGAAGTCACAAGCAGCAGAAGTTCTTCGACAACCCGTTCGAAACAACAAGGAGAGAGAGTACATGAAGAACATCGTCCGCAGGATGTCGTTCGTCTTCGCCCTTCTCGGCTGTTTGTTCGTCTCGGCCTGCGCCGTCGACGAGCTCTCAACCCCGCAGGAGGAGCCGAAGACCCCGCCCCCGAAGATGCAGGAACGTTACACGCCCGTGGTTCAGAACCCGATCAACATCCGGGTCCTGCCTTCCCCGGAAAAGATCACGACCCAGATCGTCGTCCCCACGGATGACGCCTTCGGCATGCTGGTCGACCCCACCTTCAACGAAGTCGCGGTCATGAACGACTCGGACGTGCCCATCGTCGTCCTGGGCGCGAAGATCGAGCAGATTAACAACCACGCGGACACGCTGGACTGTGAGCAGGTCATGCTCACGTACATCGGCAACGTGCTCGTGCGTGCGCACAAGGCCACCGGAAGTGTCTGGGAGACCTATCGCGTCGGCGAAACCGACTGGCTGTTGCCCGGCGAAAGCTGGCTCGTGAAAGTCGCTTGCCGCATCGCCGTTCCGCAGCCGTTCTCGGCTGTTGGCGGCGGCTGGTACAGCGCGGCCAGAAGCGGCCATACGCCGCAACTCCGTCTGAACGAGCTGACGGTCAAGAGCGCTCTCGACGAGCGCACCGCAACCGTTCACCCGATGCTCGCCGGCCCTCCGATGCTCCTGCGCAAGTCAGCTCCTCTCGTGAACGCGTATCCGTCGGATCGACCGCTCACCGGCAACGGCAGCGGTTCGCTCTACACGGAAACGGTCGTCGCGCGCGGCGGCCCCGTAGCCATCAAGCACCGCGAACTGACGTTCGAGCGGTCACCCGGCTCGAGCTTCACGGTCACGAACCTGACGCTGCTGCGTAACGGCATCCCGATCGATCGGGAGACGTATACCATCAGCTTCTATGTGAGCCCGGTCCGGTATGCACTCACCACGCTGCCATCCGACGTTCTCGCCTCCGCTGTCTACATCGAATTCCATCAAGAGGAGGTCGTGCGACGCTACAACGTCTACGAACTCCGTGGCACGGTGAATGGCGCCGAAAAGAACGACCGGCTCATGATCTACTCATGGAGGTCCCAGAACCGATCGGCACAGATGGGACAGATCCAGCCCATGCAGTACGGAGCCTACCCGCTACGACTGGTCGATAACGGAACAACGCCAGCCTACGCCGGCCATATCCTCTGGAGCGACCTGTCGGAAGACCCACACTCCGATCAGTTCTTCCCCCGTGGGTCGAATGATTGGATGACTGACTACCTCGTCGCCCCGGATCCGGAACGGGTCACCTTACACTTCTAAACTCGCCGCCCTCATGACCTCACGCCGCCTCCTGAAAACTAAAGTCAGGGGGTGGTTTTTTATAACTATTTCAATGCGCGCAAAATCCTCAAAAATCCGTAGGCGATGATCAACGATGCGACGATAAGCGTCACATGAAAGGCATACTCAATCCCAATCAACGGCTTGATCTGAAGACCGTAGTGCATATGAAGACGATCGTGCGGCCACCAAGAAACAAGCGTCCAGCCGATCGAGGCGTACATCCATTTCGCCAACGTCTGATCAAAACGTATGACCCGCTTAACCGTCTTCCAACCAAAAATCAAAAACGCGACCCCAAGCCCAAACGCGATTGATTCAATCACGCCAACGACTATCAATAACCCCAGTTGAGTTGATGTCGGTATCTCCGGCATCGTCATCACCGGCCACAACATCTCGCCCAACGGTAAGGTTGGTGCCCCAAAAAGAAAGGTCACGATAAGAATTTTTAACCAGATTTTCATAGATTCATGATAAAAATCAAAATCCCTACTACACAATAGCACACAAAGAAAAAAGGCGTTTTTGTAACGGCGGATAATTTGTACGTCGACAAAGGGGAGATCATCCTGTATTCTATAAAGAATTATGGCCACTTCGATTAACTCAGGGTCATAGTGAGCTTGTACTTTAGCAGTGCTAACTGTCGAACTATGGATCTTTCATCCGCAGAGGGGTTTCGGACGCAGGTGCCAAAAGAGGCATGGACAGGACGGGCCTGGTGGCAGGTTTTTTGCGGAGGGTGTTGTTTGGTCATGGTCCTTCTCGCGATCGCGGCGGCTCTTTTGAGTTCTTGGTATGTGTCTGCGCCGGAAAAGAAAAAGGACATCTGGCGCATGCCGCAAAGGACTTGGGAATTTGTAAAAACAAAATGGCCTCTATGAAATTAAAATTTCTTTTTCTTTTTTCATTTTTTTTGTTCATTTTTATCGGTTCGGGTTGCGCGCCGACGGAATTTTTTCGTTCCACGACCAGTTCTCAACCATTGGCTTCTTCGCTAAAAGAAGCGACAGACAAGATGAGTTTTTCCGCAGGAGATACGTTCGAACTTCGACAGACGGTTCTCGGATTGGGGGCGTTTTTGCCGGACATCACAAAATCTACAAGCGGCATTCGTTTTTTGAAGATCGAAAAATTTGAATCCAAAAAACAAGCGGATGTGAGTTGGTTGTTGCCGGAGGAGCGCGAGACAGCGGCTTCGCAAAAAGCCGGAGAAGCGTACAGGAAAGATCTGCAAGATCATCCGCGAGCGATCGGGGAAAAAACTCCGTCTCCTCCAACGGTTCAAAAAGAACAGGTGACGACGTCCGGAACTCTCAATCAGATCAATCTCGCAACAATTCACTCGTTGTTCCCGCCGGCTTATTGGGGAACGGGTGTCGTCGATCTGCATCAAGATCAAGGAGCGCTCTGGCTATCGAGTGATGCTTTTGATGAGCTCGTCAAAACGCGTAAAACGGTTTTAAGTTTTGGGGTGTTGGATCTCTCTGCCGCAAAGTTTATGAAGAATGTTGATCAACTTAAGGCCGTGATCGCGAAGATTCGTCGCCAGTCGGAAGAAGAACAAGGGAAGCACGATCCGCTGTTATTGGAGGCGGAAGGAGATTTTATTTCTTGGCCGCTCAAAGTCAACGGAGCAGAAATCAACGTTTCAGCGATTCGCGCGAGAAATTGGTTTGGAGAGATTGTGGTTTTGAATAATTCGAACAACCCGCTCATTCTTAAACTCACACTCAATCCGCTTGTGATAGGCACGGATGTGGCCGAACTGACAAAATTGAAAGATGTTTTCGGTTATGAAATCACCAACGTGAACGTCAAACAGTAAGCATTGAGCAAAATCATTAACTCTTTTATTTTCTTATTCTTTGTATGAATATCAAAAAATGCGTTTCTCTTTTCGGTCTTTTGGTATTGTTTGGGGCCGGTTGCGCGTCGAGTACATCGGAAACCGCGCCGTCACCTGCCGTACCCGCTTCATCCAACGCCACGAGTCCCACGCCTGTTGCGGCAACTTCATCAACTTTTATCGTGAACGAGACATGGGGAACCTATACGAATAAGGCGTTAAGTTTTCAATTTCGTTACCCGACGAAAGAGGTTTATTCTCCTCAATGGCAGGTGAAATTTTATAAAGAGAACGACCCCCTCATCAAAGATGGTTGCTTTCGGAATTGGGGAATAGAAGATGGCCCTCCTTCCGAGAGAGTCGCGGAATTTTGTCATTCGATTTTTGGCGACGGTGTTCCCGGCAGTCTGTATATAATGAATTATTACACAACCAAAAAGGGAACTACGCACATCGTGATCTCATTTACCAAACACGTCTTTTCTGCGAGTGCTTTGGACTGCAAATTTTCCGACGAATTTTCTCACAGCCTGATCTCGCCCGGGTGTCTTCCTTTCAAACCGAATGAATATCGCGAGTTGCTTGAGATAATCGTTTCGACCTTTAGTTGGACAGGCGCAGATCGGTAGAAAGCATCTCAATCAGCATAAAACTTCTGAATCGAAACTATGAGTGAAGAATTTAAACAACCGGAGGTGTCGAAACCCGAAGTTATCCCTAACGAAGCCGTTGAACGATTGCGTGAGGTGTTTATGGCAGTCGAGGAGATTTTGATGTCTCAAGGTCGGGAATTAGCGAAGCCATTTTTGGATAGAATTTATGCGGAGTTCAAAAGATTAAATAAAACCCTTCCTGAGGAACAGTCATTCATTTGGCATCAAGAGGGGGAGTTAACGGAAGAACAGTTTAATGAATTAAATCTTCGACGAAAGCTTTTATCAAATGCCATCGGTATCATGACCGCGTCAGGTGTTGTCCGGCATGATGTGAATAAAATTTAATCACTCAATTTTTGGCGCTCGCGGAGAGTAGAGTGTGTTTCGGATTTTCCATTGGTCCACCCATTGACCTATGCCTTGTTTATCTCGCTTATGAAGAATGGCAGGATGTTGCTGTGACCAAGCCACGAGCGAGGAAAATAAAATTTTGTAGCGATTATGAACGACAATATAACGTAAGACATTTTTTTGAATGGCCCGTCGCACGGTTCGAGGATTTACCCCAAACAGTCTGGCAGCCTCGCTTACCGAAACTCGGACAGGCTGTTCATCGGCTTGAGCATCAACTTTCTTTATTGTCATGTAGTTAGGTTATAGCAAAACACACTAATTGTCAACACAAGTATAGACTATTGATTGAGATAAAGTCTATTTTAAGGTGTTTTATAGCGTTGATTATTTGAACCATTTGCTTTTTTCCGTCGGAAAGAGCATGATGGTCGGGTCTTTACAGTCAAGCCTATCGTGTGAGAATAAGCCGGTATTTGTCATGAAAATCAGTCCATGACCAGTCTTTTTGACCATTATCTTCTTTTTCGTCTTCGCACGAAACATGATGAGCAGGCTTTTGCCTCGCTTTATGACCGGTATGTCACCTCGATTTATCGGTTTGTTTTTTTGAAATTACCATCTAAAGAGATGGCAGAAGATGTTACGGCAGAAACGTTCCTGCGTTGCTGGCAATATGTTCAGAATCAACAGAATACCATTCAAAATTTTCGTGCTTTCCTGTATCGCATTGCTCGGAATCTCGTGGTTGATGCTTACAGAAAACAGGCCATAACGGAGAAAGTAGTTGATCCTGTAACGTTTCACGGTTCTGACACGTCTACTGATGTAGGGCTCATCACAGATCCGTCCGATCGTTCACGAGGCTTGGCGCTTATTGAGGCCAGAGCCGATTTGTCTCTCATGCTCGATCGGCTGTCCAAACTGAAGGAAGATTATCGTGACGTTTTGTTGCTGCGATTGGTTGATGGTCTGTCCTTTGGAGATATTGCCATCGTTTTGGAGAAAACTTCCGGAAATGTTCGTGTGATTTACCACCGCGCCATGAAGGCTTTAGACACTCTTCTATAATTTCACTCCATGAATAAGCAAGAGATGAAAAAAAGATTGGAAGCGATTCGGAATATCAAACGCGGAATCACGCCGGATGCGGCGTGGGTTTTACGCACCAGAGGAATCCTTTTAATGCAAGTCGGTAACAGCATGCCGGCCGCTTCCGTTTCCCTGTGGGCGAGGTGGCGCGTGGTTGCACGCGCTTTCTTGCCAAGTCAATGGTTGGCCGCGTTGCGTGGTCCGGTATTGGCGGCGTTATCGGTTTTGAGCGTGGCTTTTGGCGGATCGATCGCAACCGTTTCCGCAGCAGAACGATCGCTCCCCGGAGATTTTTTTCATCCGGTAAAGCTCGCCATGGAACAGACGCGCTTGGCTTTTACGTCCGGAAAAAAAGATAAATTACAGTTAAAAACGGAATTTCTTACCGGTCGTTTACAGGAGATGCGAGAGATCGCTTCGTCTGAAGGCGTTAAGCGACCGGCTCGTATTAAGGCGTCAGCGGAGATTTTGAAACGCGATTTTGATACCGTAAAAACGCAGCTCAACGAGGTGACACATCAAGAATCGGTCGGTCAACAATTGGCCGAGACCGCTAAACTCATCGATCAAACCAGCGTGGACGCGCTTGAGGCTTTAAAACAATTAAAGCCGAGCGTTTCCGCGGAGACGCAAGTTAAGGTGGCGGAAGCGGAGGTTGCCGCTGTAAATACGGGAGTTAAGGCCGTGCAGATTTTGGTGGTGGCGCATGACACGCCAAACATGAAAGAGGTCATGAGCAATGAGGAAATTGTTCGCTCCATCCAAGGCAAGGTTCAGGGAATGGCAGACAATATTTCCAATACAAGCAAAAAATTGTCGGAGACATCAACTTCAAACACGTCTTCCTCTACCGTCTTGACGCAAATTAATACGGCAAAAGAGTCATTAACTCAAACGAAACAGCTGTTGGAGGAAGGTAAACTTACCGAAGTCACCGCCGCGTTATTGGAAACCGTAAAGGTGGTGACGACCGCGGAAAAGACCGTGGTTGAGTTTAACGCTTCGACCACCATACCGTCTTCTCCATAACGTTCGCTTCCCCCAAGCGACAGGGCATCTGTCGGGCGAGAGCTCGACGGCTATCCTGACAGGTGGGGGAATCCGCATCGCCTAAAAACGAAAAGATTCCAGGCCTGTTCTGCAGATTATTCCGTTCGTCCGTTTGGATTTTAAGGTCGACTCCGTCTTTGGCGGAGAATCCAAACTTTTATTCTTCATCCTTCTTTCTCTTAATCATGGTGATCTGAAAAAGATCCACCTGATTGCGAGACCCCTTCAAAAGGGTTTCATCTATGAGTAAACGTATTCATAAAATATTCTCCAGCTTCGTGACCTTTACCACGATCCTCTGGTCAGTGGGGTTTGGTACGCTCGCCCTTCCGGGTGTGGCTTCTGCCGCGACTCTTTCTGCCGGTGATCTGATTAAGGCATCAGGTCCTGCCGTGTATTACTATGCGGCGGATCAAAAGCGTTACGTGTTCCCGAACGAAAAGACGTATTTCTCTTGGTATAAGGATTTCTCTTCTGTTAAGACCATTACAGATGCAGAATTGGCCGCCATCATGATTGGCGGAAACGTCACCACTCGTCCTGGAACAAAATTAGTAAAAATTACGACGGATCCAAAAACCTATGCGGTCACCAAGGGCGGTGTCTTGCATTGGATCGAATCCGAAGCGGTCGCCATCGCTCTCTACGGTGCCAATTGGGCACAGCGCGTGGTTGACGTTCCGGACGGCTTCTTCGTGAACTACACGGTTGGCTCATCTGTTCCAACGGCGGTTCATCCGGACGGAACCTTGATCTCGTATGCGGGTTCAAGCGACTGGTATGTTGTGTGGAATGGTCAGAAACGTAAAATCATGAGCGGCGCGTTTGATGCCAACGGTTGGAACGCGGTGAATGTGATTCAGACGACCATCGTATACCCTGCCGGTGCAGATGTGACTGCTCGTGAATCTGCTTTGGCGGACACGGTCATTGCCGGTTCGGTTACTCCAGGTCAGCCACCGGCTCCTACCGGAACACTTGGCGTTACTTTGGCTACCGATACGCCAGCAGGCGTGACAGTACCGAAGAATGCGGCTTCTGTTGAGTTAGCCAAGTTCACCTTTGCGGCGAGCGCCGGCGATGTGGTTGTCACAGGTTTGCGCTTTCACCGCGTCGGTATCGGTTCCACGACAGATTTCTCAAATGTGTATCTGTATGATGGCAGCGGGACCCGTTTGACCTCCGGTCGCACGGTGAACTCCACCACGAATTTGGTTGAGTTTAACTCGCTCAGTATCACGGTCAAGCAAGGGACACCACTTTCATTGGTACTCCAGGGTGACTTCTCCGGACCTTCGTCCACGGGCGGTCAGCACGGCTTTGAACTTCAGGACCCAGCTTCTATCGTGATCAGCGGTTCCGGTACGGTTGGCGGTTCATTCCCGGTACGCGGCAACGTGTTTACCGTTGGAACGGCGAGCGCGGCTCGTGTGGATGTCCAAGTCGGCACACAACCAACCAACCCGAACGTGGGTCAAGCGGATGTGGAAATTTCCAACTTCAAACTGGTGGCAAACACCAACGATGTGGAGATTCGCCGCTTAACTCTGTTGCAAGCCGGTTCGATCACCAATACGGATCTTAGTGCCTTGACTCTTTATCAGGGTGCGACACCGGTTGCGACCGCAGCCGCTTTGGTCAATGACAAGATCGTCTTGAGCTTTAACCCGCCATTCCTCTTGACAAATGGCACGACCAAGACTTTCTCCTTACACGCCAAAGTAGCGGGTCGTTCTTCTCGAACCATTAAAACTTACGTCGAATACACAACGGACGTGTACGCGATAGACAAAGTGTACAATTCAGGAGCGAACGTTTGTATCGCTTCGTCCGGCACGTGTACCACCGGTTCGTTTGATGGAACGGGATCAAACTACATCGAAGTGACAACTCAAGGTGGTCAGCTGACCGTTGCCTTTAACGGCCCGGCCACGCAGAACATCGCCAAGGGTTCACAAGATGTTCAACTCTACAAGTTTGCCCTCACCAGTTCCGATAGCGATCTCGAAATCAAGAACATTCCATTCTTCATTGCCGGTACCACGGCCACGTCCCTTGTCAAGGGAAACGGCGTTGTGGCTACGGCGAGCGATGGAACGGAATACTTCCGTGATATTAAGATCAAAAACCTCGATACGGGCGCGACGGTGATGGGGCCGACCTCATTGCCTTCCACGTTGAATGACGCAGCCAACACGAGCGGAAAGATTACGCTCTCGGACGCGTTCACCTTAAAGATGGGTACCACCCTTAATCTTGGCATTACCGCGGATTTGGCCAACGCCGAAGACTCGACGGATGCCGGACAGGGCAATGGTTACATCGGCAAGTCGTATCAGGTGCGTTTGGACAACGCGAGCAGCGCGATCTTCGGTTCAACCGATGTCCGTATTATCAATACGGGTGAATATCTCGCCGTTGCCAAGATCGTTCCAAACTCTCCGATCACGGGAAATGCCATGACGGTAAAGAATTCCAGCTTGGATATCAGCTTGGCCGGTTCTCCTTCTTCCAACACCTATGTAAAAAAGCAGACCAATGTTCCTGCGTTGGGCTTGGTGCTCACCGCCGGCGCCCAGAGCGATATCTTGGTTACGTCCATGAAGCTCACGGGTTCCGGAAAAACAATCGTTGGTGGCGCATACACAGCGGCCAATTTGACCAATGTGGTGACCTCCTGCGCGTTGTATGATGGAACGAGCCAAGTAGGATTAGCTCAAGCTCCGGACACCACCCTCGGCACGATGAACATCACCAACATGAATCTTAAGCTCACAAAAGGCATGTCAAAGACTTTGACGGTCAATTGTACGGCTGATTCCGTGGTGAATGCCACGAGCACGGGTGACAGCTTTGCCATCGGCATCGCGACCGCTTCAACCGATGTGACGTCTCAAGATCAGGACTCCAACAGCGTGACAGCCACGTTGTCCACCGGAGTAACTGGCAACGCCGCAACAACGGGACAGTCTGTTATTCAGACCATTGCCGCCGCAGGAACCTTGACGATCGCGACGGACAACCTCCGTCAGCCGACCATCTTGGTGATGGGTGGCGATGTCTGGCAGAACTTGGCTCAATTCAAGGGCACTGCCCAGTATGAAGACATGTCGATTGATCGTATCAACGTCACGTCTTCCGGAGATGCCGCCAACTTTACCTCCGTTGCCATCGCAAAGGACGGTGCGGTAAAGGGATGGGATGTCTTGCCTTCAGGATCTCTCCGAAACAAGGACGTTGATATCTCCGCCAATCCAATCACCATCCCGAAGGGTGCATCCGCAACCTTCCAGATCTGGGGAAAGCTTGCCAATGCTCAAGCCTCGTCTTCCGTGAGCGGTGCGACCACCGGTGTGGCGCGCTCGGGAAACACCGTAGCCTTGGGTATCGGAGCAAACCTCTCCGACGGTGAATGGAACAGCAGCTACACGGATAAGTACAACATTCGCGCCACGGGCGCCGCATCCGGTGATCGGGTGTATGCCACGAGCTCGAATATGACAGGTGGAACGGTCGGAAACACCTTTGTGCTCCGCCGAACCAAGCCAACAGTGGTACGTCAGGCTTTGTCCTCGACGACTCTGGTGTCCGGTCAAGACTCTGATCTGTACAAGTTCAACGTCTCGGCTGACAGCGCCGGCTCCGTCTCTCTGAAGAAGTTTATCTTTACCTTCTCAAAGAGCACGTCCTCAGGCAGCAGCTTGGCTTTGTCCAACTTCCGTCTGCGCCGCGGTGCGACCGATGTCGCTCAGGCCGATATCCGCATTGTGAATGACAACGAACGTGATCTGTATGCCGGAACGTGGAACGTCGCTTCCACCACGGGATCGATCATCGTGTCCTTCGTCAATGAAGACACCATTGCCGGTTCGGGCAACAGCTATACGTTGCACGCGACCATCGGTGGCACGATCGTATCAGGCGATTCGATCAGTCTCTCGTTTAATCGAACGGGTGGATCCACGATCGTCACCGGTTATCTGACGGGACAATCCGTCACTTCTTCCGGCGGCGTGGTAGGTCCGAACATCGATACCACAACTGGTGGTGCCAATACGGCGAATGCCGTCGGTACCTTCCTCTGGTCCGATCAGGCAGAAGTTCCGCATAATTCGAGCGTTGCCTCGTCAAGCGGTTCTCGCGATTGGACGGATGATGTGTACGTGGAAGACCTGACCTCAAGTCAATCCTTGAGTCGGTAATCCATTAAAACTACCCCCACCATTTGGTGGGGGTAGTTTTTATTTGCGCTCCATGCTATTCTTTTTTCTATATTCGTATATTCGTGATAATTCGTAATTTCGTAGACCATTTCGTAATTTCGTAGACCTTATGATGAATCGACAAAATATCGTTTCGTTTTTGAAAGGGATGACCTATGTAGGCGTGTATGGGGGATTGCTCATGCCGCTCGTGTTTATTCCCATCGTGATTTTTCCATTCGTTTTTTCCAAGCTCATATTTTTTCAGGTGTTGATCGGGTTGACCTTGCCCGCGTACGTCATTCTGGCATGGATGGAACCAAAATATCGTCCGAAGTTAGATTTTCTCTATGGAGCCATTGTGGCGTATTTCATCGCCATCGCTTTGTCCATGGTTTTTGCCGAAGATCCTGTGCGGAGTTGGTGGGGGAATCAAGAACGGATGAACGGACTTTTTACGCTTCTCCATTTTCTCGCGTGGCTCACCATGACCATAAGCGTTCTTCCTCGTTGGACCAACTGGCGTCGGTTATTAAATTATGAGGTGGTGTTGTCGGCTATCATGGCGATCGTGGCACTCTTGCAAAAAGTCTATCCTCGCCTGTTGCTGTTTCCGGCAAGCGGTCGAGTCGGCGGTCTTCTGGATAACCCGATTTATATGGGAGCCTATCAAATTTTTAACTTGGCTTTTTTGACTCTTTTATTTTTCAAAACTCCATCAAAAATGGCGCGATGGTTTTACGCGGCGCTGGCTGTAGTGGATATGGCCGCGTTTATGGCCGCTCAATCGAGAGGAGCCTTGATCGGTTTAGCCGTCGGTTTGATCATGTTTGCCGCTTTTTATGGAATTTTTACAAAAAATCACAGAGCGCGTTACGGCATTTTAGGATTTATCGCCCTGCTTTTTGTGACGTACGGTATGCTCTTTGCGTTTCGCGATAGTTCGTTTGTCCGAAATTCCGGTTTTGCGCGTCTGACAAATTTTTCCGGATCCGTTTCGACCCGTTTTATCGCTTGGAATATCGCCTGGAAGGGATTTAAGGAAAGACCGCTTACCGGTTGGGGTTTTGATAATTTTCATTTACTGTTTAATTACAAGTACAATCCTCAATCTTTGCGTTTTGGTGTTTATGAAACATGGTTTGATCGGGCCCACAATACGATTTTAGACGTGCTATCCATGACCGGGATTTTTGGTCTTGTCACGTTTCTGATGATTTTTGTGGCCATGTTCACCTCGATCTGGCGAGCGTTTCGGCGTCAATGGATCGATCTGCCCATCGCGGCTATTCTCTTTGCTCTTCCTGTTGCTTATTTTGTCCAAAATTTGTTTGTGTTTGACCATCCGGCCCTTTTTTCCATGAGTTTTTTGCTTTATGGAATCGTGATTGCCGCGACGCGAGGGGAGTTTGTGGGTCAGGGAGAAGTGACCGCTCCGGTGGATTCAGAAAAACAGAAACGAGGATTTTCTTGGTTTGCTTACGGGTTGCTTCAGTGTTTGGCTCTGTTGCTCGTTTGGCGCACATCTCTTTTGCCGTTTGAGGCGTCTCGTTTGGCGATTTCCGCAAACAATGCTTTTGGAACCACGTATGGATTTTCACAAGCGCAAGCCGCGGCGAACATTTGGACTCCGTATGTGGACGAACAGTCGTTTCTCTTGTCCCGCAATTTGATTCAAACAGCCTCGCAAGGAAATCTCACCAAGTTGCCGAATTGGCAGGATCAATACCGTCTCGTCAAGCGGATAAATGAAGAAGAAATCCGTCGTCATGGACACAATACGCATCCGCATTTGATCTACGCGCAACTTGCCGCGGTTGTAGCTTCCTATCTTCCGTCGGAGGCGGCTGTTGCCGAGCGCGAATATCTGGCCGGGATCGAAACCAGTCCAAAACGTCAGCAACTGTATTATGGGCTGGGGAATTTATATCTCCGTATGGGCCGCAAAGCGGAAATGCTCGAACTGTATAAAAAGGTAAAAGATTTTGATTTGGATTTGGGAGAAGGGCATTGGATGTACGGACTTGTTCTTTTTTACGACAAACCGGATCCGCAAGAGGGATCAAAAGAAATTATTTTGTCGCAGACGGTCAAATATCCTCATCCATTTGTTGATGCCCGCGAGTTGATTCCGCTCGCCGATGCGTATATGGCGTTGGGCGATAAGGAAGGTTTGCGTAAGTTAGTGGATCAATTGCCCAACGTCCCGGCGACGCAACCGAATTTTTACGCGCAACTCGCCTACAAATTCACTCTGGCACGTTTACCGGAAGAACAGGAAAAAGTTTTAGCCTTTGCCGAAAAACTTGATCCATCAGTCAGGCAGATTTTTCAGAACATCCTCCAAGGAGGCAACGGCACACAAGGAGCGGTGACCCCTCCTCAAACCGTAACGACTCCAAAACTCGCGACAGGGACAGGTGGTATTCGAGGACCGCGACGCTAATTTGAACGCATCAGCGTTCGTTCATTTTCTTGATAGGTCAGGGAAAGAGGAAAGCGCGTTTCGATTTCGGAGCGCGCTTTTTTTCCGGCAGCTTGCGCTTCGATCGGATGTTCAATCACAAATCGCAAGGCTTGCGCGAGTTCCGTCGGCGATTGTTTTTTGACGATCCAACCAGCGTCATTTTCCAGCATCCACGCGTTAGCTCCAACATCTGTCGCTATACACGGAAGTTTCGCGGCCATGGCTTCGAGCAAAGACCACGACATGCCCTCTTTGGCCGATGGCAAAACAAAAGCGTCGAAGCCTAGAAGAAGCATCGAAGCGTGATCGATCGCGCCCGGCAATATCACTACGGATTCAAGTCCGAGTTCGCGGCGATTTGATTCGATGGCTTTACGCTCTGGCCCGTCGCCGATGATGATGAAGCGTGCGTGCGGATTCGTCGCGTGTACGACGGCGCAAGCCTCGAGATATTGAACAAGATTTTTTGCCGGATAAAAATGGGCAACGGTTCCAAACACAAAAGCAGTTTTATCGAAATGAAGTTTTGTTCGCGCTTCTTCACGCGGTAGAAGAGTCTGATCGAAAGCAGAAATATCAACGCCATTCGGGATAGTCAGAATCGCTTGTTTCGGTTTGATGTTCAAGCGTCGCGCCACGTTTTCATCACCCGGATGAACGCACACGATCACGTCTTTGAAGCGAGCGGTCCAACGCTCAAGCGTCACATAAAGCCATTTAACGATGGGGGAGAGCGGTTCGAGAAACACCCAGCCGCCGATTCTATAGACGATTTTTGTAAGCTGTAAGCTGTCACCTGTCACCTGTAAGCTGCCCAAAACGCCCATTTTGGTACTGTTCAAATGAATAGCGTCGGGACGCTCGGTCAGCAAAACTTTTTTTAGTTCAAAAAACGCTTGCACGTCGCGCCACGGATTTATCGAACGGCCCATGTGTTTGAGGCGGATCGTGTTGATTGAGAAGCGCGCACATTCATCAAACAACCACGCGCCATCACCGGCGACGACCGTCACATTATGCCCTCGATCTTTCAACCACTTCGCAAAACCAAGCACAAAAGATTGCGCCCCGCCCGGTTCGGCGAGGGTAACGGCGAGGAGGATTTTTTTGGGAGACATAAATGTAATGTAAGGAGAAAGGCGTAACTAGTAATTAGTAATTAGTAATCAGGTTGAGAATCACAGAATAACACCAAACCTTGACAAAAGGCGAGTTTTTAGTTTTAATTGTGTCATTGCGAGAAGTCATACGACGAAGCAATCTCTTGGCAGCATGGGAGATTGCCGCGCTCCGTCAGACTGCGCTCGCAATGACAGAGCTGGACCTTCAAACATCGTTCAATCCCGCGATGCGGGTGTAAAAAATGGTGTCAGGTCTGATTTTTTCGTCCCAAGGTTTAACCTTCGATTTGAAGGTAAGCCTAGGAAAAGACGAAGACAAAATTTCAATTTCGAGGCTATAGCGCACAGTTTGAAATTTGATACCATCTTTCCGCGGTCGCGAAAACTTGTCTCCAAGGTTTCTTTGATCATTTTTCTTTGAATTTGAATCTATCATTATTATCTGATTTGAAAACTTTTCCTTCAAGCTCATTTGTTAAACATATCCTCAATTTTCCGCGGTCGCGAGAAATTGAGGATATGTAATTTTTAAAATTCTTGAGAGTATCCCCATCAGGGGACAAAGCGACTTCTGTTCTTTTTTTCCTGTTTTCATGCTTAAATGTGCTCACATTACTTGTTACGTATTACCCATTACTTTTTATGTGCGGCATTGCCGGGGAAATTCGTTTTGATGGACAACCGGTCTCGGAGGACCGGTTGCGTCGCATGGGGAAAACGATTTCGCATCGTGGGCCGGATGGAGAGGGGATTTGGATCAATGACGCGCATTCCGTCGGACTTGTTCATCGTCGTTTAGCGTTGGTTGATCTGTCGCCGACAGGGGCTCAACCTATGGCGAATCATGACGGGACGGTGATGATCGTTTTTAATGGAGAAATTTATAATTATCAGGAATTGCGGAAAGATTTGATCGCGCAAGGCGTGACATTTCGATCCACTTCGGACACGGAAGTGATGTTGGCGTTGTATGACCGTCACGGTGAAAAAATGTTGTCTTTTTTGCGCGGGATGTTTGCGTTTGCTTTGTGGGATGCTAAACGTCAAAAATTATTTTTCGCGCGCGATCGCTTAGGCAAGAAACCGTTTTTTTATCAGAGTGATAAAAATCATTTTGTGTTCGCTTCAGAGATCAAGGCGCTGACGATCGGCGAGAAACCGCGGATTGATTGGTTAGCGGTTCGCACCTTCATCGGATTGCAGTATGTGCCATCGCCGCAAACGGGATTTGAAGGAATTGCCTCGCTTCCACCGGCGCATTGCGGAAGAATGGAGAATGGAGAATGGAGAATTGAGAGATATGATGATGCGCCGCGTCTGCCGAAATTTGATGGTTCGTTTGAGGACGCGGCGTCGCACGTCCGTCATCTGATCGACGAGTCTGTGCATTTACGCATGATCGCCGATGTTCCGGTGGGAGCGTTTTTATCCGGCGGCATGGATTCCTCGATTCTTGTTGCGCTCATGGCGCGGGCGAGTCGTGAACCCGTACAAACTTTCACCATGGGTTTTCCATCATTTGGTTTCGATGAACGAGCCGAGGCGCGTCAACTGGCAAAACAGTTAGGAACTGAACATCACGAATTTGAGGCTCGTTCCGAACAGGTAACAGAGCTCGTAGATCAACTCGTTGATCTGTATGACGCGCCGTACGCGGATTCATCCGGATTGCCCACGTGGCTACTCGCTAAAGAGACGCGACGTTCGGTCAAAGCAGTCATTACCGGAGATGGGGGAGATGAACTGTTCGGCGGCTATCGACGGTATCAGTTTTTTTTGCTTGCCGCACGCCTTCGCCGATGGCATCTTCATACCGTTTTAGCTCCATGGATGGAAGTGGCTGGCCGTCACTTTCACGATCCGCGCGCCATCCGTTTCGGTCGCATGTTACGGCACATGCATTCATTTGCCGATGGGTATGCGACACTATTTTCCGGTTCCTATTTTTCATCCATGGATGAAGGCGCTCTTCTTCAACCCGAATTCACAAAAGAAACAGAGCATGCCGGAGCCAAAAAATTTATCGTCAACACCTTTCAAGAATCACTGGGGATTGAAGGCGCGCTCGAGTTTGATCGTTCCTCGTATCTGCCGGATGATTTGAATGTAAAGATGGATCGCGCGACGATGGCGCACGGGTTGGAGTCGCGTGTGCCGTTTTTGGATCAGGAATTAGTTAAGTTCGTGGCGCGCCTGCCCTTGTCTTTTGTTCTGCAACGTGGTAAGCAAAAACCACTTCTTGCTCGCGCGTTTCGTGATATGATTCCGCGCGAAGTGTTTGATCGGCCCAAGCGCGGTTTCCAAGTGCCGCTTGCCGAATGGTTTCGTAAAGATTTGCGTCCGATGTTTGTGGAACGTTGTCTCTCTCACGGATCACCGTTGCGCCGCGTCTGTCAGCCGACCGCGGTCAAACGTTATTTGGAAGAAAATGATCGTGGGACGGATCACGGGAATCGTTTGTGGATGTTGCTGGTTCTGGCAACTTGGTTGGGACGTCATTCATGAAATTGAGTTACGAGATAAGAGATATGAGATATGATTTTGGTGCGTTGAAGGATCGTTCGGTGCTTGTGACCGGTGGAGCCGGATTTTTAGGTTCCACTCTTTGTCGGCGTTTGTTGCAAGAAGGCGCACGTGTTATCTGTTTTGATAATTTATCGACAGGAAAACAGGCAAATGTTTCAGACATGGAACGTCATCCGTCTTTTCAATTTGTCATGGGTGATTGCAATCGTCGCGAAGATTTGTCGACCGTTTTTCTCGTGCATCGACCGGAATATGTTTTTCATTATGCCGCGGTGGTTGGAGTCAAGCGCACGGTCGAGCATCCGTTATCTGTGCTCGATGATTTGCGGGGGATCAAAAATATTTATGAATTGGCCGCGTTGTCCGGCACAAAAAAAGTGATTTTTTCTTCCTCCTCGGAAGCGTATGGCGAACCGGTGGAAATTCCGGAGCGCGAGGATGGCGTGTGGAACGCAAAATTTCCGTACGCGTTGGTCAAGTTGATTGGAGAGCAATTCGGAGCAGCCATGTTTCAAGAACACAAACTGCGATCAACCGCGTTACGTTTTTTTAATGTGTACGGTCCGGGGCAAGAAGCGTCGGATTATGGTTTTGTGGTGGGCATTTTTATCAACCAGATTTTGCGAGGAGAGGCACCTACCATTTTCGGTGACGGTGAGCAAACACGCGATTTTATTTTTGTGGACGATAATATCGAGGTCGCCTTGCGAGCCATGTTGTCAGAATCGGCAGACGGGCAGGTCATCAATGTCGGTGCCGGTCGACAAACCACCATCAAAGAATTGGCCGAACGGGTTATTCGCGTATCAGGCGCATCACTCACCCCGCAATTTTTTCCGGCCAGACAACAGGGAGAGATTCGGCACCGCTGTCCGGATGTCAGCAAATGCCGCGAGTTGATCGGCTATGTGCCGGAGACTTCGTTGGAAGATGGCTTGCGTAAAACGTATGAATGGTATCAGAAGAAAAGTAATGCGTAATGAGTAATGAGTAATGCGAATAAAGTAATGCGTAATGAGCATGACATATAAGATGAATCAAAAAAAACATATCGTGATTTTATCACTTGCCTATGAACCGATCGTATCCGGGGCAGAGAGATTTGTCGTGGAAACGGTGAAGCGACTTTCATCGGAATATCGGTTTACGATTATCACCGCTCGTTTCAAACGATCGTGGCCGCGAATCGAAGAACGAGATGGAGTACGGGTCATTCGTGTCGGATTCGGATTGTCGTATGATGCGGACAAATATCTGTTTCCGTTTTTGGCGGCTTGGATGGCTTTTCGTCTTCGACCGGATCTTGTGCATGCGGTCATGGAAAGTTTTGCTGGCATTGCACTCGTGTTGTATCGGCTGTTTTGTCCTGTGACTCCCACGCTTCTCAATCTACAAAGCGGTTCCATCGATACGCCGCGCGTACACGCCAAAGCGCCGGAGTTTTTACTGAAATGGATTCATCGAGCGCCGCACAAAATTCACGCCATCAGTCGAGCGTTAGCCGATCGCGCCGGAGCCTATGGCGCGTCAAACGTCACGGTCATTCCAAACGGCATTGATCTTGAGCCGTTTCTCCGCGTTCGCGGAATGTCAAAACAGCAGGGACTGATCGTCGCTGTCGGTCGTTTGCATGACGACAAAGGGTATGATGTGTTGATCAAAGCATTTGCTCAAGCGCTCAAACATCAATCCGATTTTCAATTGCGCATCGCCGGTGAGGGGGAAGAACGACCCGCGCTTGAGGCGTTGATCAAAACACTAAAGCTCGAAGATCACGTGACGCTTCTCGGTCAAACGGATTATCAATCCATTCCAACGTTGATCGCCTCGGCCGAATTATTTGTTCTGCCATCGCGGGCGGAAGGAATGGGAATCGTTTTTGTAGAAGCGCAAGCCGCCGGCACGGCAGTCATCGGCACAAAGATCGGCGGCATTCCGGACGTGATTGAGAATGACGTGACCGGAATCCTTGTGCCGTCGCAAGATGTGGAAGCATTAGCGCAAGCGATCAAACACCTCATGGATGATCCGCAAGAGCGTCATCGTCTGACGGAAGCGGCGATTCAGCGGCTTGATCGTTATGCGTGGGACAGAGTCGTTCAAGACATAAAAAAGATATACGAAGGGATGCTTATCAAAGTTTCTAGCAAACGCTTTTTGATCTGCACCGGAATTTATCCGCCGGACATCGGCGGCCCATCAACGGTGATCGCCTCAACCGTCGAGCGTTTGCGTGAGCAAGGCTATCAAGTTCAGGTGATCACGTACGGTACACAAGCGAATAAGGATCGAGGAGTTGAATGCGTGTCTCGACAAGGTTCGATGCTCATCAGATATTTGCGGTTTGCTCGCGCGGTTCGGTCGCATCTTGTTTCAGGAACGATCGTCATCGCCACGGATGTCTATTCTGTCGGTTTGCCGGTACGTGCGGCTCTTATTGGTCAAAACAATCGTCTATTGTTGCGCTTGGGTGGAGAGTGGCGTTGGGAGCGGGCCGTTGAATCACGGCGTTTTTTTGGAACGTTGCGGGAGTTTTGGCGGACACAGGCGCGTGGTTGGCGCGGCTCGCTTGAGATGTGGATTTATCGTTGGGTCGTGGAACGAGCCGAACGCGTGGCTGTCACCTCGCGCTTGCTCAAAGAGATATTGACTCCATTGGATCAGAAATGGACTCATAAGATTGATGTCATTCCAAATCAAGTATCCATGATCGATGTCCGTCAACGGAGTGCATATCCTTCGCATCAGCCTTTACGTTTGATATATATCGGACGGTTTGTGCGCGTAAAAAATCTTTTGTTTCTCGCGCGCATCTTGCGTGAGCTCGTGACCGGTGGCAAATCCATCATCTGTACTTGGGTGGGTGATGGTTCGCTTCTAAACGAAGTTAAACGCGAGCTCGCGGGAATATCGGGAATGACGTTTGTCGGCACAAAAAGTCATCAGGAAATCGCTTCGCTCCTCGTTGACGTCGATCTTTTTGTTCTTCCCTCGTTGAGCGATCTCTATCCAAACGCGGTGATCGAGGCACTCGCTTGTGGCGTACCGGTTTTGTGTACGAGCGAGCACGGCTTGTCTTCCGATCTTGGAGGGGTACTTTTTATTTCCCCACAGGACGAAGATGCTTGGAAACGGGAAATCACAGCTCTGATGGATCCAATTCGATACGAGGCGCTGCGCTCCACGATCCATTTGCCTCGCGCATCGCAATCTGATTTTACTGATTGGGTGAATGTTTCCGTCCAAACACAATAAAACCGGTGCCAAGACGGCGGATCATCGGGGTGCGACCAAATCGTTCCAAGCGTTCAGAACACCATACGCCGAGCGACGGAAACAGACGATCAAGGGGTCGCAAAAAAAATTTCATGTTGTAAAAAATTACATTCGTCACGTTGAGACCGGCGGCCTCACAGAGTTGGCGATAGGTGTTTACTCGATACTCTCGATGGATGACTTGTGGGATGGTTTTGCCTCGCGCGCGACGAACGGCGAGGACGATGGGTCGCGCGAGAAATTTTGTTAATCGATCCCACAGCCGCGAAGGACAGGCTTCGTGCGGGAGCGTGACGATCAGTCGGCCATTCGGTTTTAACACGCGCGCAAATTCACGCAGCACGGCTTCATCATCCGGCAGATATTCCACCAGCCCCATGGCAATGACCGCATCGACAGAACTGTCAGCCACGGGCAGTTGTTCCGCCGAAGTCACGGCGAGCGTGAGTCGCGGTTCATCGCCAAACCGCCGACGACACTCCTCGATCATCGCCGGTGCAATATCCGTCGCGATCACTCGAAAATCGCGCGCCAACAATTCTCGAATCATGACTCCGGGTCCGCACCCCACATCAAGCACGGTCGCGCCGGACGGAAGATCATGCAGCCCTTCCAGCACTCGTTGTTTTCGAATGCGGAAAGAATGGCCGTCCTGATTTCGCATTTCATAACGCGAAAAATAGGTTGGCGCAAAATCGTTGAAAAATCGGGTCACGCGAGGTTGAGTATCGGATAGGTTCATAGAAAGAAACTTTGTTTTACATTAGATAGCCAGTATCTCACACCGGTTATGGTGCAGACAAACATGGCCTGATCAAAGCAATAATCAATCGCCAAGCGACGGAGACGCAAAGGATCGTCCATCATTCCGACGGTGCCGGGGATTGTTGTGACAGCGGAAGTGTAGCCAGCCTCGCGCACGAGCGCGATCGTTGTTTGATGGAAATCCGCGGCGTTGCCATTTGGATAAGCGAAGTGCAAACAGGGAACTTTCAGTCGCTTTTCAATCACCTCTTTGCTTTTTTGCAGTTCTTCTCGGCAGGTTTCGTCCGACTCGCGCGATAGAATGGGATGCGTGACGGTATGCGCGCCGATTTCATGTCCATCGTGAGTGAGTTGACGAGCATCGTCCCAGCTCATAGGTTCGAGCAGGGGAGCCGGTGATAACGGTCCGGCCAAGCGTTCGAGTTCCATCAGGATCGGTTTGCGTTCTTCCGCGGTCAAGGTTTTTAACACGCGTTTGAGTTTGTCATCGGTTTCTTCAAGATTTTTTTGCGCGCCAAACGCGTAGGATTTTTTCTGTCCGCGGATGATCACCTCAAATATGGGTTCACGAATGGCGGTGAGCGCTCGCTCAAAGCGATCGGTCCACAATGGTTCGCCATCAAGAAAACCGGTGGTCACATAAAAAATCGTTTTGATGTTGTAGCGATTTAAGATTGGCGCCGCGACATGAGCTTGGTTGGCATACCCGTCATCAAACGTGATACATAGAGAGTGAGGCGGGAAGGGTTGTTTGTTTTGCAAATAGGAGAAGGCTTCCGACCACGATAACAGGTGATAATGTTTTTTGAGATAGTGAATATGTTTTTCAAAAATAGACGCCGGAATATGTTTGCCGCGCAGATCGGTCGAATGCGTATCTTGTTTTGATCGTACGCCATGATAGAGCAAGATCGTCAAACGGTTTCGGTGCCAATAACGAAACAGGGTCGGAATTCCCAACCAATATGCGAGGATCAAGATCAGCTTTGCCATTCGAGAGAGTGTAGCATGGGCTTACCCCAAAAATCCACTGATTCAAAAATTCGAATTCAAGTGAGACAAACTCTAGCTATAGCTAGAGTTTGTCTCACTGTCGAAACTCGTAATAGTGATGAAATAAAAAAAAGTGATTAAAAATGTAGGTAATGAAATGAGAACTTGGAGAATTTCCCTTTTGTCAATGGAGCTGATATTCTTTTGGCACTATGCGATTGCTGGTGATTGGTTTGGATCAAGACGTGTTGAATCCGAGTTCCGGATCGGCACAGCGGCAATTAAGATATTTTGAGGGTTTTGAGGCGGATATTTTGGTGTTGGCGGCTGGCGATCAAAAAGAAGTTCAACTGTCTTCGATGGTACGCGTTTTCCGTCCGGGCGGAGGAAATTTTTTGTCCGCGGTTTGGCAGACGTTTTATTTTGCGTGGCGTACCCTTCATCAAAACTCGTATGACGTGATGACGGTGCAAGATCCTTTTTTGTGCGGCGCGATCGGGTATCTCGCGCGGGGTGGTCGATCCGTGTCCCTTCACATTCAAGATCACAGCGCCGCGTTTGCGCGTCCGGCGTTCGGACTCAAAGAAAAATTATTTAAAGGTTTGGCTCGTTTCATCGTACGTCGAGCAGATCGCGTACGCACCGTGAGTGAGCGTGGGCGTAAAGGTCTGTTGAAGGTTGGCGTATCAGATGAACGCGTTGATGTGATTTCCGTAGCCACGCCGACAGAGCATTTGCTTGACCTTGTTCATCCTGCGACGGATCAACCTCGCATTTTATGTGTCGCTCGTCTGTCTCGCGAAAAAGGCGTGGATCTTTTGTTACGCGCCTTTGCGTTGGTCATAAAAAAACGATCAAACGTACGGCTGACGATCGTCGGCGAAGGGCCGGAGCGCGCGACACTTGAACGTCAAACGCGAGAGCTTGGAATCGGAGAAGCCGTGACATTTGTCGGTCAACAAAACGATCTTCGTCCGTTTTATCAAGCGGCCACGCTGTACGTTCAACCCTCCCGTTTTGAAGGATGGGGGAGAACCGTCATCGAGGCTGCAGCTGCCGGATTGCCGATCGTGATGACGGATGTCGGTTGCGCCGGGGAAGTCATCGTGAACGGAGAATCGGGAATCATTGTGCCGCCGGAAAACGAGGGGGTGCTGGCGGACGCGATGGTTGATTTGATTGATGATCCGACGCGTGCCAAACGATTGGCTCGCGTCGCGCGTGAGTCCATTCAACATCTGCCAACGGTTGAGCAAACCGTCTCAAGCGTCAGGCAATCGTTGGAGCGGACAACACGGGCCGAGACGGGAGCGAGTCGTTGGCCTCTATTCCTAGCAGCGTTCGGCGTTCGGTTTCTTCTCTTTGCCGTCATCCTTATTTTTGTCGGCTCCAAAGGATTTGAGCTTGGGGATAGCATTCAGTATTTGGGGTTGGCAAAATCATTGCTTGCCGGTCACGGTTTTTCTTTGGACGGCGTTCCGTTTTTTTTCCGTACCATCGGTTATCCGCTATTCCTCGCCGGTGGATTGGCTGTTTTTCGTTCGACGATCGGCTTTATTTTGTTTCAAATTTTTCTCGCTTCTTTTACACCGCTTGTTGTTTTGCGTCTGGGCAAACAATTGCATCTTGGAAAAAAAGCGGCATGGATCGCGGCTTGGATTGTGGCGCTTGAACCGCATCTCGTGTATTACAGCGTGACCATTTTGACGGAATCTATGTACACGCTGATTTTTTTGATTGGTCTCATTTATATTTTTCGTACCATGGAGACGATGCGAGTCACGGACAGTTTGCGCGCAGGCATCGCGTTCGGCGTTGGCATGCTCATCAAACCACTCCTGCAGTTTTTTCCGTTTATCCTGTTTTTTTTCATGCTTCCATGGTCGCGACGTATCCATTGGAAAATGACTATCAAGCACACGGTGATTATTCTTGCGACTATTTTTATCATTCTGGTTCCGTGGATGTATCGCAATGATCAAGTTTTCCATTCATGGTCGTTGAGTTCTCAAGGACCGAATGCCGCGCTGTTTTATCTTGGGACTTCGATTGTGTCCGTGCGTGATCAGTTGACCTATCAGGACGCGGAAGCGAAGGTCAAACAAGATTTTGTTCAAGCTTATGGAAATTCGATGACACCGACCGAACGGAGCGCGGCGTCTATGCAGGCGGCCATTGGTTATATGAAGGAAAATCCGGGGATTCTCGCGCGTCTCATTGCGATTAATACGTTCACCTTTTGGACCTCTAGCAATTATAACGGATTTCTCAACTATTACCGTTTGATTCCGCGTATTGATCATTCCGTGCTGCCACCGACGCATTATCTTGCACAGGGAAGAATCGGAGATTTGTTTGGTTCGTTTTGGAAAATTTTTTCACAGCCATTTTACGCCATTGGCGTTTTCGGCCGGCTGATCTGGCTCGCGATCACATTCTTTTTCATCACAGGTCTCATTGCCGCCTATCGAAGGATTCCGGATCGGCGTCTGCAACTTGTGTTTCTTTTGGCGCTTTGCGCGTACATGACCGCGGTTGTGTGGGTTGATGGTTTGGGCATTGAATCTCGATTGCGCTATCCACTCATGCCGATCGAATTTTTGTACGCGGCGTATGGCGGATTGATTTTTTTCGAGCGGTTTCGTCATAAAAAACTTGTATGAAGTTACTGATTATCACTCAACGTGTTGATGAGAAAGATACGAATCTTGCGAATCATGTTCGTTGGTTGACGGTTCTTTCCGGCATGGTCGAAGAGGTCACGGTGATCGCGCAGTCCGTTGGAGAGCATCACCTGCCGTCAAATGTAAAAATTTATTCTCTGGGAAAAGAGCGGGGTTTTTCACGTCCACGGCAATTGATTCAACTGTTTCGATTCTTGAGCCGGAATGTTCCTCGCGTGGACGCGATTTTGGTACTCATGGTTCCGTTGTATGTTTTGTTGACTGTGCCGTTTGCTCGAGTGTTCCACAAAAAAATGTATTTATGGTTTGCGCACAAGAGGGTTTCGTGGACGTTGAAGCTCTCGGAAAAATGTGTGACCAAATTTTTTAGTTCTTCACGCGCAAGTTTTCGATTCCCATCAAAAAAGGCTCGGTTTGTCGGTCAAGCTATTGAGACGGATTTTTTTATTCTCGATCCAGCCATCCAACGTCTGCCGGGGAAAGTTATCACCGTCGGTCGTATTACGCCCGCAAAAAATATTCATTTGATGATCGAGGTGGTGGCCGCTTTGAAGGAACGAGGAAGCGTGGTTCAGCTCGAGATCGTCGGCACGCCCGTACTCAAGAGCGACGTGGCGTATGAAAAAGTGTTGCGAACGCAGGTGCTGGAATTGGGTTTGCGCAATCAAGTGCTCTTTCGTGGCGGAAAAAATCCTTCCGAAGTACGTCGTTTGTATCAAGAAGCTTCTGTTTTTTTGAACGTCAGTTCCACCGGCAGTTTAGATAAGGCGGTGCTCGAAGCTATGGCCTGCGGTTGCCCCGTGGTTGTGGCAAACGAAGCTTTCAAACCCATTCTTCCAGCCGAAGCCTTTGTGCCAAGCTTTGATATCGAAGCGCTCGCCTCGACCATTGATGCTCAACTTCAAAATCCGATGGACGGACAGGCGCTTCGTGCGGAAGTTGTCGCGCATCACGAACTGCGTCATACTCTCCAAAGCATGATCCATGAGATGCAATGAAGATAAATCTTTCGAACTATGCAAAATTTTTTTTCTGATCGTTGGAAAATCGGATTTCTCCTTTTGACGTTTTGTGTCTCGTTTGGCTACGCACTTCTTTATCGCATTCCGCCATCGGTGGACGCTCGGTTGTTTCATGAAACCGCGATGCAAATCGCCACGCATAGCCGTTACTGCGTTTCGTGCGACACGGTGCCGCCGGATCGAGATCCGGCCATGGACAATGTGGGGCCCGGATATCAATTTTTTCTGTCTGCCATCTATCGAACATTTGGAGTTCATCTTTGGATCGTTTGGCTCATTCAGGCACTCATGCACACGATCGTGGTCGCGTGGCTGTGGACTTTGCTCAAAAAAATCCTTCCTTCTGATGGTCATCGTTGGCATTTTTTCCTCCCGCTCTCGCTCTACGCCTTTCATCCTGACTTGGTTCAGCAGACCGCGATGCTCATGTCTGAAGCGTTGTTTGTATTTTTGATGATGGCGAGCGTTCGGTTACTCGTTTATCTGATAGAAAAAAAAGACGTCGCCAAATCCATTCATTGGATCACGGTGATCGGATTAGGTTTGATTCTCGGCGCGCTCTTTATGGTTCGTCCGCCAGGTTTGTTGATTCTTTTGCTTTCCGTCGCGTTTTTGATCTGGCGACGACTTGCAAAACAAGCCGTTCTCATCATCTTGATCGCCGTTGCTTTGCAAGTTCCGTGGAATGTTCGCAATGTGCAGGTCTATCATCATTTTGTTTTGAACGCGCCGGTTGGTGGTCGTGATTTTTGGGTGGGCTTGCATCCGGAGAGCGGGGGAGAGTTTAACGTTCCGGCGGAAGTAACAAAAAAATTGGAAGGCCTTGATGCCGCGGCGCGCGAGCGCACGAGTTTGGAGGAAACAAAAAAAATTGTTTTGAATCATCCGGGATATGCGCTAAAGCGTACCGTGCACAAAGCGTTCAAGTTGTTCGCTTTGAGCAAGACCTCCGGTTTTTGGTTTCATTATCGTTCAACTCTCGATCATGCGTTGACGGTAGTCGGATCCATCCTGTTCAACTTCGTTTTATGGTCCATGGCGTTTGCGCAACTGTGGGAGATCGTTCGCACGAGGCGCGTGAGACATTGGTTGGTGTTGTTTTCTTGTCTTGGCATCATCGCCCTCGCGATCGCCCCAACCTTGACCGTCGTCATCAACCGCTATCGCATTCCCATGCTTCCGTTTGCAACGCTTTTGGCCGTCGAATGGTTGATGTTCGTGCGCGGGAAAGATCGTTGGAAGTCGCTTTTGGGAGCATGGGCGATCCTGATCATCGCCACCATCTCTGATGTATGGGGAAACAAGGAAAAAGTTTTGGAACATCTGCAGAGGATTAAATCATAGAAGAGAAAATGGAAAATAGAGAATGGAAAAAAGAAATTGATACGACAAAGGGTGAGACAAACTCTAGCTATCGTCAAAGTTTGTCACACATAAAAAATGTGTAAAAAAATCATTCCATGATATACTAAATATTCTTGTGGAGATTCACTTCAATAAGGCTTTTTTCTTACAACACCAGCGAGCGCTTGGATTGATTTTTTGTTTAATCATCACGGGATTTTTTTCGACGTACAAACTCTTGGAAAGTCCAAAAACCTGGTTTGACGAAGGGATGTTTGTTCAGATCGCGCGTAACGCCATCGAGCATCGCTCGTATGTTTTGCGAGCTTCTCCCACGCAAGTGGTGCCTGCGGGCGCTTTGGCGACGATTGGATTTCCCGTGATCGCTCCGATCAGCATCAGCTTTTATCTGTTTGGCGAAGGTTTGCTTCAGGCACGTGCCGTCATGGTCGTGTATATCCTTTTGATGGTGACGGCGCTGTATCTTTTTGCCTATCGCGTATGGGGTTTTCGCGGCGCCTTTTGGTCAACGCTTCTTGTGGCGAGTCATGCGCCCGTGTATGGCAATGGAAAAAATGTGTTAGGAGAAGTTCCGGGTCTCTTTTTTTTCTTTTTGTTGCTCTATTGCATCTCACGTATCGAAGACCTCCCCTTACCCCTCCTTCGTAAGGAGGGGAAGTTGTGGATTGTGGCCGGATTGTCCGCAGGATTGTTCATGGCGACAAAACCGAATTTTCTGTTGCTCTTGCCCGTTCTCGGCATCGCGCTTCTTCTGCGATGGAAACGACTCACGCCGAGTTGGAAAGAACTTTTGGGATGTTTTGTGGCTCTCGCTATCCCCATCGTAGTCAATTTTTTATTGCAATTTGGTTTTACGACTTCCATTTTTACGAGCTTCGCGGGCTATGGAAATCTTCCGGGACTTCAACAGCTTACCGGGCTTACGCTCGCCGGTCTGATACAAAAAAATGCTCTGCTATTCGTTCAACAATCAACCCCCGCGTATCTTTTGGTGACCGTCGTCGTCTGGATCGTTTCCGTATGCGTTCGTTATAGACGAAAGATATCGCTTCCGCTTCATGAACTTGTGGCCATTGGTTTTGTGATTGTGACCATAGCCTATTTTCTCAAGATGCCCGGTTTTTTTCGTTATCTCTTCGTCGCGCAAATTATCACCTTTCCCTATTTTGTCGCTTCTTGTTTTTACCTTGTTTCATCTAAGTTTCGCATGATCCTTGTGATCGTCTTCACGATGATGGTCGCGTTCCAGTTGTATCAAGTTTCTTTTCGTTCGTGGGTCGCGGCTTATTATCAGAACTTGCGAACAAGCGAACTCACCGCCTTTTTCGGTCAGCTTGATCCGTCAAAACACGTCTTTTTTTATCACACGCTGGAAGCCATCACCTTTTTCAAAAGTGATAACTATTCGCAATATTTTGAACTGCTCTATTACAATGATGCCTTCGGGAAAGATCAGCTTATGAGTTTGCAAAATGGCGTGCCAGATGTCGTCGTCATGGCCGAAGCGTCGGAAGAGAAAGCCCGAAAATTCTTGACAAGATATCAAAAACGTACCACGCTTGATCACGGGAATTATCTCATTTTTGAACGAAAATAATAACCATGAATACTTCAATCACACTTTCGATCATCCTTCCCACGTATAAAGAAAAAGAGAATTTGGCGATCCTGATCCCTCGCATCGAACAAGAATTTCAAGATACTCCGCATGAGGTGATTATTGTTGATGATCATTCCGAGGATGGGACACGCGAGTTTATCCAAGGCCTCCATCAGAATGATCCGAATATCATTCTGCTCGAGCGGCCGGGACTTCTCGGCATAGGTTCTGCTCTGCGCGATGGCTATAACATGGCTCGGGGGGAATACATTTTATCTTCTGATTCCGATCTTTCTTTTTCCTCAAGCGATATGCGCCGTTTGTATGAAAAAATTCAGACCGGATTTGATCTCGTGCTCGGATTCAAAATCGCCCCGGGGCTCTCCGTTGCCGATGAGTCATCCGATGATGTAAAACAGAAAGCCCATACGCTCAAAGGGTGGTGTGAAAATCATGTGGTGAGTCCGCTGTCGAATCGGATCATCGGCATGATGAGCGGAGTTGGTCTCAAAAATTACAACACCAATTTTCGCGTGATCCGGTCTTCCACTTGGAAATCTTTTTGTACGGTCGAGGACAGGCAGTTTTTTTTGTTTGAAACCATTATTCGAGCCAAACAGGCAGGCGCCAGGATTACGGAAATCCCCGTCACTTTTTCTCCGCGAAAATTCGGCGAGTCCAAAGTCAGTTTCTTAAAACAAGCTTGGGGTTACTTTTTTAAGCTCATACTCATGGTGTATTTTGACAGACGGTAGTAAATTTATTGTAAAAACTCTCCATTTGTCATCCTCGCGAAGGCGGGGATCCAGTCAGAGGGGATGGATTCCTGCCTTCGCAGGAATGACAAAAAGCTATACTTGCCATAGTCGCCTCGAATTGCTATAAATATCATTATCATTATGAAAATCGAACACCTTGTTCCTTCTTGCAATCTTGAGACCGTTCGGGACGGCCGCGGGGGTATTTTTACTTGGCTTCCAAAGGATCCGATCGTGGAGTTTAATATTTTGTATTTTCAGCCGGGGAAAACTCGCGGTCATCACTATCATCCGGAGTTCAACGAATATTTTTTGGTGGTGGAAGGGTCCGGCGTGATGGTGACGCGCGATTCCGAGACCGAGCCGGAAGAGCTGATTCACATGAGTCGAGGTTCGTGTACGCGCACGCCCATCGGCGTCTCCCACACGTTTTACGCGATCACCCCGGTCACAGCCGTGGCGATGCTTTCCAAAAGGTGGGATGACTGTAACCCCCCGATCGTGCAAGTGGAATTTTTGAAGGGCAACCCTCCGGTGCAGGATTGAGCTATGCCGCGAGTGGCTGTTGTCGGAGCAAAGGGATTCCTCGGGAGCGCACTCATGCGTGCGTTTTCTCGGTCCTCGGAATACACGGCCGTTGCCGTCACACGCGAGAATTGTGAGGAGATGAAAAAAGATTCTTATGACGTGTTGATCAATTGCGCCATGCCATCCGCTCGGTTTTGGGCAAAACAGAATCCGGAAAAAGATTTTGTTGAGACCGTGGAAAAAACGGCAAAACTTCTTTACGGATGGAGCTTCAAAAAATTCGTGCAAGTGAGCACCGTGTCCGCTCGCTGTCAGCTCGACACCGTGTACGGACGGCATAAGGCGGCGACGGAGAAGTTGTGCGACTTCGATCAGCATTTGATTGTCCGTTTTGGCGCGCTTTACAGTCAAAACATGAAAAAAGGCGTCTTAGTTGATATGATGCAGAACAAAACGGTGTTTGTGGACGGGGAGAGTCGGTATTGTTTTGCGGACGTTGATTTTGCCGCAAATTGGATCGCTTCCAATTTGCATCGATCAGGCATCGTCGAAGTCGGTGGACGGAACGCGATGGCGCTCAAAGATGTGGCGAAACATATAGGATCAACCGGCGCGTTTGAAGGCGCGTTGGATCATCAAGAAATCGAAAATCCGGAGTCGGATTTTCCCGAGGCGAGTGAGGTTCTTTTATTCTTAGACAATTATGTCATCCCTGTGGAGGCTGGAATGACAAAGAACCCATAGCGAGTTTCATTCATTTGTCATTCTGAGCGTCGCGGAGCAAAGCGAAGAATCTCCCCTCGGACCGTCGAAGATCCTTCACTCCGGCGACCTCCGTTCAGGATGACAACCAAGCTAAAAAATGTTTGAAACTAACAATGAACTTAAAATACTATGTCACAACCATCAACAGCCGTGTCTGCGACGAAAATCGACCGATGCCGCGTGTGCGGAAATACCGAGCTCATTCCGTGCATCGACATTGGTGAGCAATATCTGTCATCCGTGTTTCCGACGGATCTCAACTATCGTTCGACCGCGGTCAGATATCCTCTAGATATGGTGATGTGTAAAAAACGTCCCCCTACGCTTGAAGCTTCGGGGGATGCAGGTACGTGCGGGTTGATTCAGCTCGGCCATCGTCTGGATTTGTCCGCGATGTATGACGCGTATCCTTATACGAGTTCGACCAACTCATCCATGGGAAAAATTTTGCAGGATGTGGCGGAGAGCGGGCGAACGCTCAACCATCTGCAACCGGAAGACGTGATTCTTGATATCGGAGGAAATGACGGGACGCTCCTTTCTTTTTTTCGTGACGATCCTTATCAACTTATCAGCATTGATCCTGCGCAGAACGTCAAATCTTTGATGGACGGTCCTCGCTATACCGATGTCCGAACGTCTTTTAACGAACAGGCTTTCAAAACCGTGTCCGCAAAAAAAGCGAAACTGATTTTTAGCATCGCGATGTTTTATCATCTGAACGATCCGGTGGGCTTTGCGCGCGACGTTGCCGCGTGTCTTGATGACGAAGGGGTGTGGATCATTCAAATGGCGTATCTCCCCGCGATGATACGTACCAACATGTATGACAATATCGTACACGAACACGCTGGTTATTATGCCGCCCATCACATGAAGTGGCTGATGGAACAGGTTGGTCTTGAAGTGTTTGACGTGATGGAAAATGATGTGTATGGCGGAAGTTTTCGCGTGTTTGTGAAGAAAAAAGGGTGTGAGCGATTCGTGCCGACCGAGCGTTATCAAAAAATTCTGGAACGGGAACTGAAAGAAGGATTGTTTGATCCCACGACGTATCACACGTTTATGCAGAGAGTCCAAAAAACACGAGACGATCTTTGTGCTTTGTTAAAAAAAATTAAACAAGATGGAAAAACGGTTTGGATCTATGGCGCTTCGACTAAAGGCAATACGATCCTTCAATATTGCAATCTTGGTCATGAGGAAATAGCTGCTGCGGCTGATTCCAATCCGTTCAAGGTGGGAAAATATGTTATCGGTTCGGATATTCCCATCAAGAGCGAAGAAGATATGCGCAGAGCCAAGCCTGACTTCTTGCTCGCCTTGCCGTACAGTTTCATTGATGGTTTCATTAAACGGGAAGCTGATCTTGTGGCGGGAGGAACAAAGTTTATTGTGCCGTTGCCGGAGGTTAAGATCGTATAAAAAAGACGGCGTCCGCATGAGTCATGCGGAGCGCCGTTTAGCGAGGTGCTACGGTCAGCGAGCGCGGCGGTAGATGAAGGGTTGCTTGTTCATCATGACATCGCAGCACGCATTGAAGAAGTTCAGATGGTGCGTGGCGAGCCGGAGCTTCTTGGCCTCGGCTATGGTGAAGAACCTTCCGTCTGGCGTCTCAGGCAGAGTGTATCCGACCTCGCAGAGCGTGACAGCGGAGAAGGCGTTGGACCAGGGATGCTCTCCCGCGGCCTTGTCCGAGCCCATCTTCCATTGGAACCCATCGACCATGCATGCTCTCGTGATCACGATCCCCGGGAACTCACGCTCTGCCAGGGCCTGCACGACTTCCAGTCTGTTGCCGTGGGTGATGTGCGTGGCATGCTTGGTTCCGGGGAGGTGCCATGTGTCGGGCCAGTGCTCATCGTCGCGATGCTTCAGGTAGATCCGTGGCTCCTGGTCGTACTTCGCGAAGAGCTCCTTGACAAATGCCATCTCGCTGAAGACCGCTGTTCCGAGGCGGTGATACGCAGGCAGGCAGCTCTTGGGCACCCAGTGTTCCGGATGACCGTCGTATGCCTTTTCGAGCAGATCCTTGAGTAGTGCTTCTTCTTCCACGGAAAGCAGCATTCGTTGTCTCCTTGTGTCGAGAGGTTGTTAAAAGTACGTTTGGAAAAATAGCATTAAATGGGTTTTATGTCAACCATTATGAAAAAAGCTCTCATCACCGGCGTTGCCGGTCAGGACGGATCTTATTTGGCGGAATTTCTTTTGGCCAAAGGATATGAGGTTTTTGGTTTGGTGAAGCCGAGATCGGATGTGCGATACGTACCAAAAGAGGTCAACACTCTCTCCGGCGATCTGGCTGACTTTGATTCTCTAAAAATTGCCGTCAAACAATCGACACCGGATGAAGTCTACAATCTTGCGGGGGTCACGGATCTCAAAACCGCGTACGCAGAACCGGAAATGACATGGAAGATTAATTACGAAAGCGTTGGCGTTTTGTTTGAGGCGTCGCTTGCCGTCAATCCGCATGTGCGATTTCTTCAGGCGTCATCGAGCGAGATCTTTGTGCCCTCGTCATCTCCGTTGAATGAAGATTCGCCCCGCGACTGGGAGACAAAAAATCCGTATGCCATCGCGAAGATGTCGGCGGATCGTGATTTTATTGTCGGCTCACGCGACAAACAGGGAGCCTATGCATGCTCCGCATTTTTGTTCAATCACGAATCCCCGCGACGCCCTGAAGCGGCGATCATAAAAAAAATCACGCGCACGCTTGCCAAGATCAAGCTCGGCCTCGCCTCAAGGCTCACGATCGGTAATGTCGATGCGTCGCGCGATTGGGGATTTGCCGGTGACTATGTCGAGGCTATGTGGAAGATGTTGCAGTTGGACGCGCCGCAAGATTTTGTCATCGCATCAGGCAAGCTGCACACGGTTCGAGATGCGATCACGATCGCCGCGCAGGCGCTTGGTCTTGAATTTAATAAGATCATCGAAGTCTCACCTGAATTTTACAGACCAACAGAGCCGAATCCGAAAGTAGGGGACATCACCAAGGCGGAAAAAATTCTTGGATGGACACCGAAGACGGATTTTCGATCATTAATCGAGATGATGGTCAGAGAGGATCTTGAAGAATTTTCAGATTCCTCCTCTTAACTTAAGAGGAGGTGAGGAGGAGTTAAAAAATAAAAGGGTTATGAGGGTAACCCCTGATTAATTTTAACTCCCTCCATCTCCCTCTTATGCTAAGAGGGAGGGTCAGAACAGAGGGGACAAACAGAGGGGACATCTTTTCAAAATCGTCATTTGGACGTATGGTGACGAAACAGTATGCGTATCTTGCTTTTATTAAACGCGCGTTTTCCGACGGAAAAGGCTTATGGTATTCAGACCATCACCATGGCCGAAGGATATGTCGCGGCCGGTCACGATGTCGCGATCGCTTTCCCTCGTCGGACGGACGATGTGCCGCAGCCGATTTCCGGTGTGATTTTTTTGCCGTTTGGGTACAAGGTCAAATTGCATCGGCCGTGGATGTTTCATCCGTTGCGTTTTGTTGGCGCGATCATGGCGGCACGCGTCATCAAATCTTTTCATCCGGATGTGGTGATCGCCAACGATCCTTTGCAAGCGGCGGTCGTATCAAAACAATGGCCAACGGTGTGGGAGGTGCATGACATTCCTGATGTGAAGAGTTTTGAACGGAGATGGCTTATCCGTCGCATTCTCGCGCAGGTGCGAGCCATCGTGAGCACGAATGAGTTGAAACTTGAGATGCTGAAGGGGATTCGATCACCTTTGCCGCCGTCCATCGTTCTTCCCAATGCCGTGACGTTTGAGCCGGTTGTGTATCATCGCATTGAAAGGGGAGAGGCACGAGCGAGGTTGGGTATTCCTGCCGATGAAATGTCGATTGTGTATGCGGGTCAGATGTTTGATTGGAAGGGCGTGGACACGTTGATAAAATCAGCCGAGTATCTTTCCGCGAATATCGTTATACACCTCGTCGGAGGAAGCGGGTCGGACTTGGAGCGTTGCAAACAGCTCGCCGGACAACTACCAAAAGATAGCGCGCGCGTCATCTTTCACGGCCAGCGCCCCAAAGAAGAGATTCCATTTTGGTTGCGCGCCGCAACGCTTGTCGTGATTCCGAATTCCGGACGGTTTGAGGTTTCCGTGAGAGACACGAGCCCGTTAAAACTGTTTGAAGCCTTGGCTGCCGAAGCGGCGATCGTGGCGAGTGATCTGCCGTCGATTCGGGAAGCCGCTGCCATGGTTGGTGCCATCGGTATCAATTATTTTTTTCCCGACGATCCCCGTGCGCTGGCCGAAGCGCTGAAGATCGCCATGCAAGCGTCCGCCATCCCACAAGAACCGACACAGCTCCTTACGGCGCAGGATCGAGCAAAGATGATCGTGAAATTTTTTCACGATCTTCCACCTTGTCCCTCATGTTGATTTCTGGTAGAGTCCCTGTCTGAATATGCGCCCTGTTCTTGTCCCAATTTATGATGGGTCGATTTCCAAGGCTTTGGTTGATTCCGGCGCGCTCAAGCCTCTGATTGAAGCGGGATATCCCGTTGTTTTGATTGTGGAGGAACGAAAAATTAAATATTATCAAGATCGTTTTGGAAGCCAAGGATATCGGGTCATTCCACATCCCGTGATCCCGCGACCGGACTGGCTCGTCCGTTTGCAGATCATCGGCATCGGGGCGATTCCGACACACATGATGTTGTTGCGCCATTTGCGCCGGATGATGGAACGGAAGAAATATGTCTTGGGTTTTTTACGTTTATGCGTGTGGGCGCTCGGTCATTTTTTTCCGATACGTTGGGTCCTTCAACATCTGGTCATCCTTCACCCCATTCCACAAAGCGTGCGTGATTTGGTCGATGCGGATCCGCAGGCCCTTATTTTTTGTCCCACGCTGCTCACCATAGAAGAAATCGACCTCGTGCGTTATGGGAAGAAAAAAGGGATTCCGGTTATTGGCATGGTCAAAACATGGGATAATGTCACCACAAAATTAAGTTGGTCCGTCTCGCCGGACCACCTGATCGTTCATACCAATCTGGTGCGTGATGAAGCGGTTCGTTATTTTCATTATCCGCGCTCGAAGATTTCTGTAGTGGGTTTGCCGCAATTTGATCGCTATAGAGATCCGGCTCTTTTGGAATCGCGAGAGGCATTTTTTCAGCGCATGAAGCTCCAGCCCAACGTCCCTTTATTGCTTTATTGTGCGGCCGGGTTATGGATGTCGCCGGATGAACCGGAAATTTTAACGCATTTGAATGAGGACATTGAACGCGGAGTGTTTGGTCCATTGCAAGTGCTGGTACGCATGCATCCAAAATATGACTGCGGGGCCGAGCATTTGAAACATCAAAAACATTTGATCTTAGATCGACCGGGAACGTATGTGGTAGGGGATCTCGCAAGCTGGGAATATGAAGACCGTGACTTGATGCATCTCATGTCTTCTTTGCGACACGCAACCGTGACTTCCAACACGGCTTCCACCATGAGCGTTGAAGCCGCTTACTTTGATAAGCCCATCATCAATGTCGGTTTTGATCCAAAACCGACTTCCTGGATTATGTCGAATGCGCGGTATTATGAACGTGAACATTATCGTCCCATAGTGAGTTCGGGCGGAGTTCGGGTGGCGCATTCCTATGAAGAATTTGTGAATGATCTTAAAAAGTACCTTGCGCATCCTGAAATGGATCATGAAGGACGAGAAAGAATTATTCGTGAACAATGTATTGATCGTAAACCTATCGCCGCCAAGTCTCTTGGTGACGTTCTTCTCGGATATCTTCGAGGGGATCGTTCGCCGGCTACTCGCGTATGAACCAAAATTCTATTGGAGCGGAAGCGGTGGGAAATGCCGTGTTACAAACATCCATCGGTTCATGGATTACCAAAATAAGCGCCTTGTTCAGTTCGCTGATTATTTTTCGTTTGCTCGATCCGGCGACGTACGGCATTTGGCGTATCGCTTTGTCCCTCACGGCTCTGCTGTTGGGAGGGCTTACCGCTCTGGGAAGCGTGATTGCGATCGAAGCCATTCGATCGATGAATGATACGGAGAAAACGGGACTAATCCTTTGGCGCGGATTTGTCCGTGTGACGTTGCTTATTGCGGGTATTCTCTTGACGATCGGAATTATTTTTGCCGATCGTTTGGCTCACCTCCTGAAAATTCAAGATGCTCGACTCATCATTCTTGCCTTTTTTCTCATGGTTTTTTGGTTGATTAAAGTCCATGCCTTTAGTTGGTTTTCCATTATGTATCAGTTTCAGAATCAGTTGTATATTCAAATCGTGGAAAGTCTCTTATACCTCGCCTTATTAATCTTTTTTTTAGTCATGAGACATGATGGAGCTTGGGGATTGGGTTTGGCCAATGTTGTCACGGCGGGCGGTATTGCCGGAGCCATGGCGCCTATTCTTTTTGTGAAGATGCGGCAGTGCCCAAACACTTCATTCCGACAGGAAATACGGGCTCTATTCAGACTTTTTGGTCAACATGGAAAATGGGCTTTGGCAACGGATGTTCTGAAAGATTATCTGGATGCTGGACGGATTTGGCTTTTAGCGGTATTTGTTGGACCAACAGCCGTCGGTTTGTTTGGATTGGCAGAATCCTTGCTGGGTCATGTCGCGGGACTTCTCAGTTTTGGACCAGCATTAACAGGATTATTACCACGTCTCGTACAGGATACGGAACGACTCTCGCGGGCGATAGCTCGAGCCGTACGGGTGGGAACGCTATTATCGATAGGAATTTTTGTTTTGAGCTCTCTCGGAATTTGGTTTATTCTTCCATTTCTTTTTCCTAAATTTGTCCCAGCCGTTGCCCTGTATCTTGTCCTTTCAGCCGTTATCCTGTTTATCGCTTTCGGAGCCGTCTTGAACGCCCTCTATCCCGCTTTACGTTTACAGAAAGTTTTATGCGGTTTGTCGAGTGTACGGATCATTTTTTCCGCAGTCTTCCTATGGATTCTCCTTCCTTCTCTCGGTGTGTGGGCCGTTGCGCTGGAATCCCTTACAGGGACGCTGTTTTTTTTGTTGATACGATGGCTTTGGATCCGTTCCCATCTTCATCTCTCTCTCGGCTTGAGAGATTTTGTTCCTCAAAGGTCGGATGTTCTTGAAATCAAAAATTTCTTACAAAGAAAAATGAAACATTTTTTTCTTTCCTCATCCGTATGAAAAAAAATCTTGCGGCATTAACGGTCCAATGTCCCAAATGTCCTGCCGGCTGGCAACAGGAAAAGGGGATGATCTGCGAACATGGCGCTCTGGAACGGAACGACACCATTTTTTTTACAGAGGAATCGGCTACGATGGGTATCCCCGTGATACGACCGGATATTTTTGATCCCCATTTATGGTCTTCGTTGCGTCAGGCGGAGTGGATCTACTATCAATCGCGTCTCCAAAATATTGATCGCCGGAGCATTGTGTTGGACGTGGGGGCGGGTGACGGAGTCTTCCGTTCCTTGTTTAAAGATTTTGAAAATTATGTGACCGTTGATTTCCTTCCCTTCCCCGGCATTGATTTGGTAGCGGATTTAACGAAGCGTTGGCCTATTCGCGACCAGTCCATTGATGTCCTGATCGCCTCTAATTCATTTGAGCACCTTCCGAATACCGTGCATGTATTGGAGGAATGTTTTCGTGTTTTGAAGCCCGGAGGTCGGTTGATGGTCGTTATTCCTTTTCTCCTCGCCGTTCATCAAAAACCCCATGATTATGTCCGCCACACCTTTCTTTTGTGGGAGCGTTTATTATCTGAGATGGGATTTGATGCTACCGAGATTTCCCCTCTGGGGAGTGTTTACTCGGTTCATCAAACAACTCGAAATAAAATGTTTCAATACCTCTACACCGTTGAACCGTTTAAGCGATCTTGGCAGAATAAACTTTGGCAAAGTTGCGCTAAACTCTTGCATCGTGTTATCAAAGCCATAGAGGCGACGATGTTTCCTGTTTTTTTCCGTTTTGCTCCATCCGATCCTGATTTTACGGAAGGATATGCTTTTACGGCAAGGAAAAAATCTTTTTGATGATCCTATGTTGCGCAGCCTACTGAAGCGAAGCAAAACAATCCTCTCATGGCGAGAGCGGCTCTTGGCGCCGTATTATCGTTTACGGACTATTTGGCCTGTGTGGTTTTTTATTTTAAATAGACGCGCTCGAATTTTGTATAAGGAGTCCAACCCCCGCCTTTCAATCACCCAGCAGAAAATCGTGACATCACTGGAACAAACAGGTTTGGCGATCACCTCGTTGGAGGAATTATTTTGTGATAAATCCCTAGAGGGACGACTCAGTCTCCATACCGCACAGTTTTTTTCGACGGCAAAGGAACATTCAAGGAAAGAATTTTTTGTTGAATTATTTGAAAAATTTCCTTTGATTGACATGCATAATCCCTTTGTGGGGGTTCTCCTGCATCGTACGATTTTGGACATCGTTAATTCGTATTTGTCTGTTTGTGCAAAATTAAACTATTTTAGCTGCACTCTGACGCGCGTAACGCCTTCAGGGAGCGATCGGATTCAATCACAACGTTGGCATCGTGACCCGGAAGATCGCAGACTTTGTAAGGTGTTCATATACTTAACGGATGTTGATGAAACATCTGGACCGTTTCAATACATTGCGGGATCTCACGATAGGGGCCAATGGCGTCAGACATTTCCTCAGCGACCCCCTCAAGGGTCTTATCCGCCCGATGGAGCCGTGGAGCGGCTCATCCCTTCCGAGGCTGTCAGGACATGTACCGCTAAAAGCGGGAGTGTGATATTTTGTGATACGAGCGGACTGCATCGGGGAGGATATGCTACGGAAAAAGAACGTTTGCTTTTCACCGCCGTGTATATTTCTTCCGCTTCACCTTGGCAAATTCGTTATACCCCTCTTTCCCCCGACGCATTCAAAGCATTCAAGCTCGATCCGGTTCAGCAGTATCTTTTAGCGCCTACGCGCATTCCAAGGCAGCTGAAGGAGGTTCAAGCTTATTGATTTTTAGGGACAAAATTTTATGCAAAACATCCCGAACTTAGAAGAGCGTTACCGTGATCATGGCCGGTATTTTCAAGGACAGTATCGTCCGGAAGGAATCCGCTCCGTGGAACAGCTTTCAAAAAAATTTTCTTTCTTTCAATCCATTTCGAATCAATCCTATCTTCCCAAGTCTCTCTGGCGATATTTGTTGGTGGCGGATGAATTTAAACAAGAGATTCAGAACGGTTCCATTTTGGATGTGGGGAATCGGGATGAATCCACGCGGCAGGTTCTTGGAGACCGATGCCAACTTGTTGATAAAAATAACCCCAATCTTCCCGTTTGGAATTGGGAAGAAGAAGCGCTCCCCTATCCCGATCAAAGTTTTGATTCCGTTGTGTGTTTGGATACGCTGGAACATATCGACCGTTTTCATTATGCGTTTGAAGATGTCTTGCGCGTGGCAAAAGAATACGTGGTGATCTCCTTGCCGAATTGTTGGAGGAAAATGTTTAAGGCGATGCTCTTGGGGCGAGGGACGAGCTCGAGTTATGGATTGCCTCTTGAGTCTCCCATGGATAGACATCGATGGTTTTTTAATGTGGAGGAAATTGAGCATTTTCTTTTTTATCAGAGTGCCGTTTCCACCTATCCATTTGACATTGTGCGATTTGTCTATCATCTTCCCATCACCATCCCACGACATAGGATTCAGTATGGGTTGATGCGTCTGATGCTTCCCGAACATCAGGTCAAAAATCTTGTCACCGGCACGGTTTTTGTCCTGTTGAAAAAAAGACGAGCGGAGGGATCGATTTCTTAATTTTTTTGTTCCATTCTATGAATGTTTTAGGTCTAAAAATTCGCGGACATGATACAGGCGCGGCTTTGCTGGCTCACGATCGCGTGGCGGCCATTGCGGAAGAGCGATTGAATCGAATAAAACACTCGCCAAACATGTTTCCGCATTTGGCGATTGAGTATTGCTTAAAATCTCTGGAAATCGAACCGCGCGAACTTGATCTGATTGTGATTGATCAAATCGATCAAGTGCCTACGTTAAAGATCTTTCATGAAGAGACAGAAGATCGATTTTCTTCTGTCAGGATTGAAGTGATCAATCATCATGCGGCTCATGCGGCAAATGCCTTTTTTTGCAGTCCATTTCAAGAGGCGGCCATCATGATTTATGATGGTTCCGGAGAAAAATTCTCGACACACTTTGGCGTACCCGCCACAGAAACGGAAACATTGTTTTACGGGCATGAACATGCCATAACGGAAATTTCCAAAAGTCTCCATGTTCGTTTTGGAAAACATTTCATTTTTACGTCCGGCATCGGCCATCTGTACAGTTTTATCACTCAGTATTTGGGATTTGGAGCGTATGAAGAGGGGAAGACCATGGGCCTCGCTCCCTATGGAAAACCCACGCACTTTAATACCTTTCCGGAATCTGTTTGGTATCAAGAGCGACGTGGAAGTTTTTATTGCAATACCAACATCCGTTATCCATCGACTTTGTCTGCATGGGTAAGATGGGTGAAAGCAAAGATCTACCAAGGAGGACAGTTTATAAATAATTCATTGCCAAAGGGCCGATCATTTTTATTAAATTTCGCTTCGGTTAAAAAATGGGTTTTAGCGGATCCCCGATGGTTTCCTCGCGTTTCTTTGTCGCGTCCCATGCGTGATAAGAAGACAGATCTTCCGGATGAATATTACACGAATTTTGCCTATCTTGTGCAGGTGATTTTGGAAAAGATTTTGGTTGGCTGGGCCAAGCGAGCCAGGCAAATCACCCGAGTCAAAAATCTATGCATCTCCGGCGGTTTGGGACTCAATAGCGTGTCCAATAAAAAAATTCTTGATGAAGCGGGTTTTGAAGATGTGTGGATTCAGCCAGCCTGTTCAGACACGGGTCTCGCCCTCGGTCTCGCCCTGTACGGGTATCATGTGATTTTGGATCAACCGCGTTTTTGGACCATGAACCATGCCTACATGGGGCGATCGTATGCCCATGACGAGTGTCAACAAGCGATGGAAAAATTTCAAAGTCGGATTCATGTGGAACAACCGGCCGATATTGTGGATGCGACCGCTCGTTTGTTGAAAGAAGGAAAAATCATCGGATGGTTTCAAGGGGGGAGCGAGTATGGTCCCCGTGCGCTCGGCCATCGTTCCATGATCGGCAATGCTTGCGTTCCGGACATGAAAGACGTGATGAATCGTCGCGTCAAACATCGTGAATGGTGGCGTCCATTCGCAACATCCGTGCTTGAAGAACAGGTGACGGAATATTTTGAGATCGATCGCCCAAGCCCATTTATGCTGATGGTTGCCCCTGTACACAAAGACAAGCAAGCGCAAATTCCGTCGATCGTGCATGTGGATGGCACGTGTCGCATTCAAACCGTGAATCAAAAAGATAACGGGATTTATTACGATCTCATTAAACGTTTCCATGAGTTGACCGGCATCCCGCTCATTTTGAATACCTCTTTTAATTTGGCTGGCGAACCGATCATCGAAACACCGGAAGATGCTTTAAAAGATTTTGTCTCCACGGATTTGGATTATTTGGTGATCGAGAATTTTTTGATCACGAAAAAGTGAATGGGAGGACTTGAGAATAAAAAAATACCCTCGGGAGTCGTCGGCTTAGAGGCCGAATCGTTCGAAGGTATTGGTAAGCGTGTTGGTGATTCCATCCCACGAAATCAGGATGGATCCAAGAGTGATGAGGATTGCCGCCCACAGACGGTTTTTGAGCTGATCTTTTCCCTCGCGGAACAGGACGATCCCAAGGACAACGGATAGGATGATGCTCAAGCGCTTGAGGGTTCCCACGTAGGACGTGAGCAGATGGAGAAACGCCGGTTGAATGCACACCTGGTGTCCAACCCAGAGAAAGCCCATGACCGTCATGCCGAGCAAAAACCGTCGAGAGATTTTGGATGTGTTCGTGGGTTCGACGGGTTTTGACGTGAAGAAGCGAGGGATGGTGAAGACGACGCCAAGGATTAAAGAGAACGTGAGCGAGCCCAGAACGATACCCTGCAGACTGCCTGCGCGTCGCGCGTACAGGCTCTCGAAGAGCAGACCAAAGGTTCCACAGGTGGCCGAGGCAAGTCCCAGGCATACGGCGATCGTTCGACCGCGTTCGACAGGATCGAGGGTGTGCAGTCGGAACAGGAGACGCAGTCGATACACGGGGCCGATCCGGTCGTACCAGAACTCTTTTTGCCGGGGCCACATGATGTAGTAGGAGCCGGCGGCCATGCAGAGAATCCCGAGCCATCCGAGAAGACCCGGCAGCTCGCCGATGGTGATGGCAAGCAGAGTGATCATGCCGGGGGTCATGGCCTGAAGCGGTGCCATCAACGAGACCTCGCCTTGTTCCAGAGTGGCAGCCTTCGCATTCAAGTACTGGATGATGACATTTGCCGCGCTCGCGAGCGCGACGGCCAACCAGAATTTCGGTGCGAGCGAGGGCAGTCGCCATCCCCAAACTACAAGATACAAGCCGGCGTACATGGCGGCGGCGAGGAACATCTGCCATGCCAGAAAACGCGTTGGTTTTATGCTTCCGCTCTTGAGGATGCAGCGCTTGACGATCTGCATGGACGAGAGAAACAGACAGCCCAGAAGGAGCAGCCCAATAGCCTGTCCTTGCATATTTCACCTCTCTGATGTGGTGTGAAGGAACGGACAGAATTTTATACACGACGATGGTGATCTTGTCCAGTCTTTTGATATTCCTGTCTTTTGATATTCCATGAGTATTTTTTACAGCAAGAAAATAAAAAAAGAGACGCGTGGTTTTAACAGCGTCTCGGTTGAGGAGAGAGAAAGATCGAGGAATGACTCGCGCTTATCCGAGTTCGCGCGCCACGGCATCGGCGATGCGTTTCACGGCGCCGGGCTGGAGCAGGCAGGTGAAGGAAGCTATGGCTTTTTGGCAGAGTTCGGCGCGCAGAGCGTCGCCTTCCGTGATGACCCGACTGATGACCGACGGAAGTTGTTCCGCGCTTACGATGGGGAGTGCTGCCTTGGCACGCAGAAGCGGGGTGAGACCCTGCTCGTGACCGGCGGCGATCCGTTTTTCCGTATCGTCCGGGAAAAGCGGAATGGCCACGTGCTGGCCCAGAAGCGCCGCTCGCAGTCCTCCGGTTCCTTGCCATGCCGCGACGACCAGATCCGCCGCGATGCTCAAGTGCTCGGGCGGATTGTTGATGTGACGCGCATCCACGGTCGCGCACGAACCGGTGGTGGCATGCGCCCACAGCTCATGGAAGTCCGGGAGCTTGGGGTGGAGACGCGGGGCAAACACGACCCGTCGTCCGTCGATGATGCCGAGGTCGCGCAACGCGTCCAGATGGACGCGGGGCTGCTCCGGTGCTTCGCCGGCCGACCAGTACACCACGAGGAAGTCATAGGGGGAGACTTCGAGCTCGGCTCGGACGCGGAAACGGATCGTGTCTCTCTGCGCGATCATGTCGGGCAGATCCTCGAACGTCGGTTTTCCCACTACGTACACATGTTCGAGTGTACGAGCGGGACGCGTGCGGTTGGTGATTCGGCTTGCTTCCTCGTCGATCACCAGCATGACGTGGGGGTCGATCCCCAGCACATGCGGTCGCGCCCCGGTCGTGTGCAGATCTTCGTACATCATGGTGCGCGCGCCGTGACTCCGTCCCCAGTAAATCCATTCCTTCTGATACCGGCACGCCGTGACGCTCGCGCCGACGAGGACGAGCGAAAACACATCATCCCCATTCGGCAGACGCGACTCGTAGGGGATCCCGTGCTTTTCGAGCACGTTCGTGCCCGCCTTTCCCGTTGGATCCGCGAACCACCTCACTTCTGCCACGCCACGTCGTACGAGCTCGGCCACGGCCGGTACCAGTTCTGCCGCGGATCCGATGTCACCGACCACTACCGCTACGCTTTTCAAGGTTCACCTCCTGTGTGGGAACACCGCCCACAGTTAAGCGGATTTTTGCTTTTCCGTCAAGTTATGGCAGGCTCTATCCCGCGGCCACACCCCCACCCCTTGATTTTTTTATCAAGGTTTGTTAAAAAGAGAATTATCCTATGCCTATTAAATTGTTGGATGATCATAAATTGAATTTTGACGGTTTATTTACCTTTGAAATGGCGAATAACCATCAGGGGGATGTTGAACACGGCAAACGCATTATTCGTGAGATTGCGGCCGGAGTTCGCCAGGCGGGGGTTCGAGGAGCCATCAAGCTGCAATTTCGTGATTTGGACACGTTTGTCCACCCGGACTATCGACAGAATACGGATAACAAACACATCCAGCGTTTTCTTTCTACGCGTCTTTCTTCAGAGCAGTTTGCCGAACTCGTGTCGGAAATCCGCGCGCAAGGAATGCTCACCATGTGTACGCCTTTTGATGAACCATCCGTTGATCTGTTGGAGCGTTTGGAAATTGATATTTTAAAAATAGGCAGTTGTTCGGCCAAGGATTGGCCACTTTTGGAGCGAGCGGCCAAGAGTCGAAAACCGATCATTGTTTCGACAGGCGGTCTTTCCATGAAAGACGTGGATAACTTGGTGAGTTTTTTGGATCATCGATACGCGCACTACGCCATCATGCATTGCGTGGCTATTTATCCAACTCCGATGGAAAAATTACAGTTGAATCATATTGAGCGTTTGCGTCAGAGATATCCGCAAGCGACCATCGGTTTTTCCACGCATGAAGATCCGAATAATTTTGATGCGATCAAAATGGCGTATGCCAAAGGAGCTCGCGTGTTTGAGCGACACGTGGGCGTTCCAACCGACACCATTACCTTGAACGCCTATTCTTCGACTCCGCAGCAGATCGCTTATTGGTTGGCCGCCTATCGTGAGGCGGTGGCGGCCATGGGACCTGATGATGCGCGCGTGATCGAATCGGAGGAATCGCGAGATTTGTTGACTCTCCAACGAGGGATTTTTGCGAAGCGATCGATCAAGGCAGGGGAAGAGATAGCGCGCGATGACGTGTTCTTCGCTTTTCCCATTCAGTCTGGTCAGCTTTCGAGCGGTCGTTGGCGTTCCGGTCTGATTGCGGATCGAGATTATCCGGCCAATGCCGCCATTGCCGATGCCATCTTGTCTCCGGTGCCTTCCAAACGAGAAATCATTTATCAGGCCATTCATGAGATGAAGGGCATGCTGAACGATGCCAAAATCGCTTTGAGCACGGAATTTTCCATGGAGCTGTCGCATCATTACGGCATAGAGCGTTTTCAAGAAGTGGGAACGACCATCATCGACTGCATCAACCGCGAATACTGTAAAAAGATTTTGATTCAGTTGCCCGGCCAACAGCACCCCTACCACCATCACCGGAAAAAGGAAGAATCTTTTCAGGTGTTGTCGGGTGAATTGTACGTGGAACTCGAAGGCCGTCGTCGAGTGTTGTATTCCGGGGATATTTTGGTGGTGCAGCGCGGCGTCAAACATCGTTTTTGGTCAGAGACCGGGGCGATCTTTGAAGAAATTTCTTCCACTCATTTTAACGATGATTCGATTTACGACGATCCGGCGATCAACGCCTTGCCGCGCGAAGCCCGCAAAACAAAACTCATCAATTGGGGACGACATCAGTTTGATTAAAATTCGCTTCATTTTTTGAAGCGATAAAATTTCAGATCTGTTGACAAACGGCTTTTTTAGAGTAGAATATCCCGCATATGAAGATAAAAGTTATCGGAGCCGGATCCATCGGCAATCACCTGTCGCAAGCCTGTCGTCGCATGGGCTGGGAAGTGATGGTGGTCGATCGGGATGAGCAGGCGTTGAAGCGCATGAAGGAGGAAATTTATCCCAAGCGTTATGGAGCGTGGGACGAGGCGATTCAACAGTTTACGCCGGACAAAGCTCCAAAAGGTGGATTTGATGTGATGCTGATCGGAACGCCGCCGGATTTTCATTTATCGGTTGCGACGGCGGTGTTGCGTGACGAAGCGCCGCGCGTGTTGCAGATTGAGAAACCCTTGTGTTCACCGACGCTCGAAGGGATGTCGGAATTTTTGGAGCAGGTGCGCAAACATCCGGATACAAAAATTATTGTCGGTTTTAACCATCTTCTCTCTGAACAGACGGTAAAGATGGAGGAGATTATAAAGCAGGGTCTCATCGGTCAACCGTTGTTGATGGACTGCGAGTTTCGCAGTCATTGGAAAAATATTTTTGACGCGCATCCTTGGCTCAAGGGTCCGCAGGATACGTATTTGGGATATTGGAAACGCGGAGGAGGGGCCGGAGGGGAGCATGCGCATGGGATCAGTATGTGGCAACATGCCGCGCATCTCGTTGGTGCCGGTCGCGTCACGGAGGTTGGTGCGCTGGTTGAGTACATCACGGAGAATGGTGCCGAGTATGATCGTGCCTGTTTTATGAATTTAAAAACAGAAAATGGTTTAGTCGGTCGCCTGATACAGGATGTGATTACGTTGCCTAAGAAAAAGTTTTTGCAAATTCAAGGCACCAAAGGATCGCTTCTGTGGGATAACGATGTCAGTAAAACTCTTGATCAAGTTTCCATTCAGCTCCACGGTAAAGATCGAGAAATGTTTGACATCGCCAAATCTCGTACCGATGAATTTTTTCGCGAGATTCAGCACATCGATCAACTCTTGAACGGTGCGACGCGCATCGAAGATTCTCCCATCCGTTTGCAGCGTGCTTTGGATACCATGGCCGTGCTCGCGGCGGCCCATCAATCCGAACGTGAAAAGCGCGTGATCACCGTCGATTACGCTCCGGTGACGATCTAAATGATATGGAAGTTTTGGCTATCATTCAGGCCCGCGGAGGATCCAAATCCGTGCCGCGGAAAAATATAAAACCGTTGGCCGGAAAACCTTTGATCGCTTGGACGATCGAGGCTGCAAAGCAGGCCAAAACCGTGACGCGTGTGATCGTCAGCACCGATGATCAAGAAATTGCCGAGGTCGCGAAAGAGTGGGGAGCGGAGGTGCCGTTTTTGCGGCCCGCGGAATTTGCGACCGATCAAGCAAAGAGCATTGGTCTGCTCGAGCACGCGCTCAACTGGTTGATGGAACACGAAAATTATCATCCGGACATCGTCGTCCAACTCAAACCCACGAATCCGTTGCGGCGCGCGGAACATATTGATGATTGCGTCCGTCGTTTTTTGTCTGCACCCGGACATGATGCGCTCATCACTGTCACGTTATCGCCAGCCCATCCGCTCAAGACATGGAAATTTGAAGGGGAGGATCTCTCACCGTTTATTCCCGAAGAAGTGTTTGGTCTGAAAGAAGCGGCCAAACAACCGCGACAAAGTTTGCCGCCGGCGTACGTGCAAAATTCTTGCGTGCATGTGATCGCGCCGGCCACGATTTTAGAGAAACATTCATCGATCGGGACCAAAATTCGAGGGGTGATTATGACCCGAGAGGATGCGATCAACATTGACACGGCCTTTGATTTTGAGGTGGCGGAATTGTTGATGCGTAAACGAGCGCAAAACGTATGAAGACAAAATTGATTTTTGTTCGTCATGGAATCAGTGAAGCAAAGGACAAAGGAATTGTTCAAGGACAAGGGCTGTTGATTCCCATGACGCCGGAGGGACACAAACAAGCCGCAATTTTGGCCGAGACCCTTAAGCCTCTCAATTTTACGGCAATTTTTTCCAGTCAAGCCAAACGAGTGATGGAAACCGCCGAGGCCATTCGTCAGTACCATCACGAAATCCCCTATCAAGAATTGGCGGAGTTCAACGAACGCTCCAAGGGTGAGGCGGAGGGCATTACGCAAGAAGAATTTCGCGCGCGTTATCCGGACATGATGGCTGCTTGGGCCAAGGAGATAGATGCTCGACCGGTGGGCGGAGAAAATTATGAAGATGTTCACGATCGTGTTGTCCCAATGATTGAACAGCATGTTCAGGAATATGATCCTGGCAGCACATTACTGTATGTGGGTCATGGAAATGTTTTTCGTGTGATCTTGGGCCACATGTTGGATATTCCGTTCCGCTATCGTTCGCGTATCGTTCAGGATTATTGCGCGATCAACGTCGTTGAATATGACCATGAAAAAAAACGCTGGCGCATAGTATGTATCAATCGTCCCCCGGACGCAAAAGCCGCCCTATGAGAGATTCGCTTCCAACATTGGCAAAGTTTATTCCGGCGACTTCCGAAGAACGGACGGCCGTGGCTGAAGTGTTGTTTCGAGAATATGGTTGGCGATTAACGTCGCACGCATTGGCGCGAGCGATCAATACCTCTTCCAGCGATGTCTTTCGGACCGTGGTTGAGCCGGTGGGGGCGATTATTCTGAAAATTTCCTCATGGTTTCATCCCCCGAAATTCGGGGGAGAGGAGCGAGTGATCCGTTCTTTGAATGCGGTGTATGAATTATCCGAGCGGTTACGCGGCAAAGGAGTCCCGCTCGCGCCTACACTTGCTTCAAAAAGCGGCGCTTGGGTCGTGAGCTGCGATCGTCGCCCCGCCGTAGTCATGAGCTGTGTGGAGGGAGTGCCATTCAATTTAAGCGATGAACATTTTATCGCGAGCGGCGCGGCATTAGGTCAATTTCATGCCATGGGGCGAGGGTGGCTCGATGAACATTCGGGACAGGAAGAAGCGTTGCAAAAAATGATTTTGGTGGAAATGCCTTATGAAGAATCACGAACTCTCTATGGTGAATCCATGCGAACGGATTTACGGCAGCCTCACATCGGTTGTCAGGCGCCGGAAGTTTGCGCCGCCGTTCGTGAACAGATGGAGTTTTTGGATCAGACGATTTCTTTTATTGATGCGTCCGGGATCAATGCAAAGGAGCGCGCTCATGGTATTTTGCATAATGATGTAAATGGTGGGAATATATTATTTGCTCCGGATGGATCGGTCTCGGCTTTTTTGGATTTTGATCAGGCAAGTTTTGGTCCCTTTGTGTGGGATTTGGGAAATACGCTGACCTCATTTATGACGGAATTTTTGAAAAAAAATCCGGAAGGGGATAGACAGTCAAAAGTTCGGTTATTTTTGCAGGCCTATCACACGGCCAATGTTTTGCCGGTCGAAGAATATGTATTGATCTTGGCGGCGACACAGCGTTGGGATGTGATGCGCATTTTACGAAGCCTGCGCCGCCATCATTATGAAGATAATCGTTTGCCGGGACTTTTGTCGAAAATCAAGGAACGGTTATTGCCGCGTCTGGAGCGCATGCCCATCCTCTTTTCATTTTTAACGGAAAACTGGATTCGAGAGAACGTTTTGAATCCTGTTAAAGACTTTTGATTGATGTCCTATGAATTCAAAAACAATCCTCTTTGGCGGCAGCGGCCTTTTGGGGCCGATCATTTTAGAGAAATATCCGGATATTATTTCGGTAGGCAGAAGTCCACTGCCCGACTACATAAAAAATAAACATATTTCGATACCGGATTTGAATGATTTGAGTGTTTTGGATTCTTTGGATTTTGATAAGGTGATTTTTTTAATCGGTAGCTCCAATCATCACCAGATTAATACTCTGGCCTGCATGGGGATTGATTATAATGTTACCCCTTTGAAAAAGGCTCTTTTTTATCTCCAAAAGCGGAAACTCAAAAAATTCATTTGCTTTACCACCATCCTTCTTTATGATGTCGACAAAATGAAGTTACCCGTTGACGAAACCCAGCCGATACAACCCTATGTCAATGACTATATTTTCAGTAAGTATCAGTCAGAAGAAGTGATCAGGTTTTATGCGGATACCGTTCCCTCCATCATCGTGCGTTTTAGCAACATCTACGGACCGTCAAAATTAGTGAGACCCGATTTAGTCCCTACGTTGATTCAGGATCTCCTGCGGAAAGACGAGGTCACCGTATGGAACACGAAACCCGTTCGTGATTTTCTGTATTTGGATGATGCGGCCGAAGCTATTGTGAAATTATTGGAAACGGAGCACACTGGACCTGTCAATCTCGGAACCGGAACGTCAGTATCTGTTGCGAGAGTCGTGGAAATTCTGGAACGGATTTCCGGAAAGAAGATTATTGACCTCAATAAGAATGTTTCCGGACCCATGAATTTTCAATGTGATATTTCTCTGATTAAACGTCTGACCGGGTGGGAGCCAAAACATACTCTTGAAGAAGGTTTGCAATTGACGTACGAACGCATGAAACAATGGGAATGAATATTTTATTGACGGGAGGTTCTGGAAAATTAGGTACTGCGATACGGCAGTCCGGTCTTTTTCCAAATCTGTCGGCTCCCAGTCATCAAGAGTTGGATATCACGAATGAAGATGCGGTGATGCGGTATATGGAAACCAACGAATTCGAAGGAGTCATACATACCGCCGCTTTGGTGAGTATTGAAAAGTGCGAAAAAAATCCGATCGAAGGCATTACGGTGAATCTGGGTGGGACCTCGAATCTTGTACGCGCGGTGCTTCGGAAAAATCCGAATTTGAGATTCATTCATATCTCGACGGATCAGCTCTATGGCGGGAAAGGGGGAAATCACAAAGAAACAGATCCGCTCATTCCGTATCAGAAATATGGCTGGACGAAGCTTGGCGCAGAATGTTCCGTCAATCTTCTTCCGAACGCTTGCCTGGTGCGCACGGCTTTTTTTGTTCCGGACTACATCCCGTTTGATGAGTCACCGGATGATATGTATTCTTCCAAGCTTCCCGTCGCTGAAGTGGCAAAAAATATTTTTTTCCTTTATTCATCAGATATCACGGGACCGATCAATATCGGGAGTCCGCGAATGTCCAGCTACGAACGATTCAGCAAATACAAACCAAGTCTCAAAAAGATTTCATTTAGAGACGTAAAAAATCAATTGGATGATGTGCCCATCGGAGTTGATACATCGTTGGACTCTTCAAAATGGAATCGCTGGCTTGCAGAACACCTATGAGAATTTCAATCGTTTTGCCGGTTTTTCATGAAGGAGTAAACCTCAATATCATGCTTCGTATTCTCCGAGCAATACTGAAGAGCTCCTATGAGGTGCTTGTGGTGTATGATTTTCCGGAAGATGACAGCGTACCCATAGCGCGGGAAGTCCAAAAAACCGATCCAAACATCAGGTTGGTTCATAACGATCTCGCGAGAGGCGCGATCGCCGCCATCATACAAGGGGTCGGTGAAGCCCGGGGAGAGTATGTTGTGACTCTGATGGCGGATGACATCGGACCGGTTTTTGCGCTGGATGCGATGGCGGATTTAATGGATAAGGGATGCGGATTGGTGGGTTGTACCAGATATGGGTTTGGAGGCAGAGTTTTTGGAGGATCGCGGTTGCAGCAGTTTCTTTCAAAAACCGCCAACACGTTGTTTCGCGTGTTCAGTTCTTCCAAACTCACAGATGCAACCTTTGGACCTAAAATGTTTCGGAAGGAGTTGTTTCAAAACATGAAGATAGAATCCAAAAAAGGTTGGGCGATCGCCTTTGAACTGTCCATAAAAGCTCAGGCGTTGGGATTGCAGGTTGGTGAGGTGCCCATGACTTCCATCAACAGATTTTATGGCGGCGAATCCACATTTTCTTTAGGTTCCTGGTTCGGAGAATATGTTAAATGGTTTTTTCGTGGAATAGCTTTACTGCGCGGCAAATCCCTACCACCCCCTCAACACAAGAGAGCCTTCGAGTGACCTTGGTCTTGTGGTTGACGAAAGACGGAAGAAGGTATTACCTTGCTTGGCAATAGATATTTTTCATAGCTATCATGGGTTCGTATGACCAAAGCCCTTGGGGATCAATTTGTCATTTTTACCACAACCCTATATCGAGAAGATGCGGTCTCCGCCGTTCGATCGGTTTTGGCAAAACGTTTTTTAGAAAATGCCGGCAAGCTCGGCATTCGCTGTGTCGTGGTTGACGGAGGGTCGAATCCGGATTTTTTGATTTTTCTCAAATCTCTGCCGCATGTCACTCTTCTCGAGGATCCAACCCTTGGGATGGGGGAAGGGCGGCGCGCGGCTCTGAATAAAGCGCTGGAATTTCCCGTGCCATACTTTTTGTGGTCTGAACCGGAGAAAGATGGATTGATTACGCAGGAAAACCTTTCTCGTCTGCTCAAGGAGTTTCAAGATAAAAAAGTGGATGTGATCGTTCCAAAAAGGGAAAGCATGGAGTCTCTTCCAAAATTTCAACGACAGATGGAAAGTCGCGCGAATCAACGAGCGGCGCGTTTACTGAACACCGATAAAATTTTGGATTTGTGGTTTGGCCCTAAAGCCATGAATCGAGAAGGGGCAAAATATTTTACGGACTATAAGGGCAAGCTGGATAAATGGGATGCCATTATCAAACCGGTACTCGATGCGTATCGAGACGGAAAGCGTGTGGCATCCGTCCCCATTGATTACACATACGATCCGTCGCAAAGCCGGAGCGAAGAGCATGATCGCGCGATGAAACTCAAACGTTTGGAACAGTATACGCAAATTTTAGCCGAGCTTGGCGATACGTTCTCCCATGAAAAATTGATGGATCGCGGGGTGCCTCAATTGCGTTGAAGGTCAAGGAAGTGTTATTCTATCGGTCATCAATTATGAAGCAAACCAAGAAAGGTGTCATGAATTGGGAGAACAGCAGTCTTGGGGTGGGTACGGTCAGCCTGAATGCGAATGCCTATAAATATGTTAAGCGGGTTCTGGACACCAGGCGCTTGTCCTATGGCCCGTTTATTCAACGTTTTGAAAGAGAGTTTAGCCGCGGACATGATGTTCGTTATGGCGTCATGGTGAACAGCGGAACGTCTGCTCTTCAACTTGCCGTGACCTGTTTGTACCAAGCGCATGGTTGGAAACCGGGTGATGAGGTGATCGTGCCTGCCGTGACATTTGTTGCCAGCTCCAACGTGATCGTGCAGCAAGGATTACGCCCCATTTTTGTGGATGTTGATCCCCGTACTTATAATATCGATCCGTCCAAGATCGAAGAAAAGATCACTAAGCGCACGCGCGCTATCATGGTCGTTCATCTATTTGGTCAGCCCGCGGAAATGGATCCGATTTTAAAGATCGCCAAAAAATATCATTTGCGGGTGATCGAAGATTCTTGTGAAACGCTTTTTACTCGTTACAAAGGGAAGAGCGTTGGGAGCATGGGGGACATCGGTTGTTTTTCCACCTACATCGCGCATTTGCTCGTCACAGGGGTTGGGGGAGTCGTGGTGACGAACCGTTCGAAGTACGCGATTATTTTGCGCAGTCTCGCAAATCACGGTCGTGACAGTATTTATACGGGTCTCGACGATGTGCAGGGGAAGCGCGGAAAAGCCCTGCATGATGTGGTTGAACGGCGTTTTAAGTTTGTGCGTAACGGGTATAGTTATCGGGTGACCGAATTTGAGGGCGCTCTTGGTTGCGCTCAACTGGAATTGCGTAAGTGGATGTTTAAGCGGCGCAAGGAAAACGCAAAAAAATTGCTTTTGGGGTTGGCTCCCTTGGCAGATCGTTTGCAACTGCCATGGCATCCCGCGCATAGCGGACACGCCTTTATGATGTTTCCGATTGTGATTCGACCGGGCATTCGCATTGCTAAGCGCACCTTGATTAATTTTTTGGAAGATCGAGGCATTGAGACTCGCGATATGTTGCCTCTCGTGAATCAGCCGTTCTACCGCAAGGATTTTGGAGTGAAGGAATCCGATTATCCTGTGGCAAAGTGGATAAATCAAAACGGATTTTATATTGGCTGCCATCAGGAAATGAGAACAAAAGATCTCAACTATATCATTAATCAGTTCAAGCGGTTTTTTAAGGTGCGTTAACGATATGCCAAACAAATTTTTGCGATCGATGATACTCATCTTTTTTGCAACGTTGGCCGTACACGCGCTGATTTTTTTTGCCGCGTTTCCGAAAGCCTACTTTGAGAATCGCGGGTCGGATTATGCCGATTACCAGCTTCTCGCAAATAATCTTTTGTCCGGTAACGGGTTAAGTCTGCACAGGGAGCCGCCGTATGTGCCGGATACCATTCGTACTCCCGCGTATCCCATTTTTCTCGCTCTCGTAAAACGCGTAACAGGATCTTTCTATCCCAGCCTCTATCTCACGTTGCTCCTTGGGGCCACGATCCCGTTAGCCGGATTTTTGTTGATGCGTTTGTTCACCGATGATCGTCGTCTTTGGTGGCTTACAGCCGCGATCCTCGCGCTTGATCCCAATCTTTTCTATTACAGTTTTATTTATGGATCCGAAGGTCTGGCCGCGCCATTTTTTGCTTGGTCCATTGTCCTGTGTGCTTATGCCTTGCATCGCAAGATGTGGTATTCGGTCGCTGCCGGTCTCATGACGGGTCTGGCGACTCTTGTAAGACCCGTTTCGCAGTTTTTGCCGTTGCTTTTTATATTAGCGGCATTTTTTAAAACCCCGCGTACCGTTGAAATCAAACGGCACGCGCGAGTTATATCCCTCGCCTGTCTCGCAGGCTTTGCGGCCGTTGTCACGCCATGGCTTTTGCGGAATTATATCGTATTCGGAGTCTTTAATTATTCAAGTGTCGGTTGGTTTAATATGTACACGCGTACGGCCGCGACCGTTGAGGCGATCCATGATGGTCGCGATTACCCAACCATGCGCCTCGAATTTTTAGATCGGCTGTGGGAGAAAGGGTATGTGCAAAAGCGACCGGTTTTGGAACGAGACGTGTCCGGATTTGAGTTTAAGCCGATCTTCCAAAAAGAAGCGTTTGCGACGATCAGGCGCTATCCAAAAGAATTTGTCATTTCCCAGGTCGGCGCGTTTTTGACCATCGTGGGTCAGGATACCACGGTCCTGATATTGAATTCGGCGGGATATACGCACGCGCCGTATCCGAGTTTTTCGCCCATCGTAAAACTCGCGCGGGAGGGGGTAGGTCCGACCATCACCGCGGTATGGGGTTTTGTTTTCAGTCCATGGATCATCGCGATCATCGGTCGTATTTATTTTCTTGCTCTGTTCGCTTTAAGCCTTGCGGCACCCATTTTGGCGTGGCGGAGGGATCGTAGGCTTTGGCCGGTCGTCCTGTTTTTGTGTCTGTATCAACTCATGGTCATCGCCTTGTCGCTCAACATCGCGGCCCAGGCCACGGCGCGCTATCGAACGCAGTTCATCTTTTCCGAGCTCCCTTTAGCTCTGTATGCATTAATGACTCTCCTGAAAGTCAAAAAACGATCTCTTGACCAAAAAGGTTAATCCTTTATAGTGAGCTTGCCGAACTATGAAAAAAGCTTTTCTCACCGGTATTACCGGTCAAGACGGAAGTTATCTCGCGGAACTGCTCTTAGCCAAAGGCTATGAGGTGCATGGGCTGATCCGTCGCGCGAGCACTTTTAACACCGCGCGTATTGAGCACTTGTATCGTGATCCGCACGAGTCCGACATCCGTCTTTTTTTGCATTACGGAGATTTGAACGATGCCAGTATGCTTGCGCGTCTCTTGACGCGGATCGCGCCGGATGAGATTTATCATTTAGGCGCGCAGAGCCATGTGCGCGTGAGTTTTGATGTTCCTCTGTACACGGCGGATGTCACAGGATTGGGGACCGTGAGATTGCTGGAAGCGATCCGCGAGGCACAAGTGCCGTGTCGTTTCTATCAAGCCTCTTCCAGTGAAATGTTCGGCGGCGCGCCACCACCGCAAAACGAAAAAACGCCTTTTTATCCTCGCAGTCCGTATGCCATCTCCAAAGTCGCGGCCTATTGGTTTGCCGTTAATTATCGCGAAGCCTATGGTTTGCACATATCGAACGGTATGTTGTTTAACCACGAAAGTCCTCGTCGCGGTGAGGGGTTTGTGACTCGTAAAATCACGCGAGGTTTGGCGCGTATTTTGGCCGGAAAAGATTCGCATATTTATTTGGGAAATTTGGATGCGAAGCGCGATTGGGGATATGCGCCGGATTTTGTGGAAGCCATGTGGCTGATCGTGCAACAGCCGAAACCGGATGATTATGTGGTAGCAACCGGGGAGACACATTCGGTTCGCGAGTTTTTGACGATGGCCACAGGGTTGATCGGTCTTGACATGGACAAGGTGATAAAAATCGATCCTCGGTATTTTCGACCCACGGAAGTGGACGCGCTTCTGGGAGATGCGACCAAAGCGCAACAGATTTTGGGTTGGCAGCCGCGGGTGCGTTTTCCGGATTTGGTCAAAATGATGCTTGCGGCCGATATGAGGCATGAAGGGTTAAAGCCGACGTTTGACGTTCCGGCTGATCCGCTTGCCTGGCGCGTGTCTCAAACCCCATGACGTACCAGCCTTCCGTGATTTTACTTACCGGTGGTGCCGGATTCTTGGGACGACATGTGCAGAAAGAGATTCATGCGCGCTGGGGAAAGAGCGTTTCGATCATCCTACCCGAACGTCCCGGAGATGATCTGCGTGATCGCGCCACGTGTGAGCGCTTGTTGCATGGGATTGATACGGTCATCCATTTGGCGGCGCGTGTCGGCGGGATCGGATACAATCAGGAGCATCCGGCAGAACTGTTTTATGATAACGCGATGATGGGCATTCAGCTCATGGATGCGGCGTATCGTCAGGGCATCAAGAAATTTTTGATCGCGGGGACCGTGTGCGCGTATCCAAAATTTACCCCCGTTCCTTTTCGAGAGGATGATTTGTGGAATGGCTATCCGGAAGAAACGAACGCTCCGTACGGATTGGCTAAGAGAATGTTACTTGTGCAAGCGCAAGCCTATCGCAAACAGTATGGATGGAATGCGATTTATCTTTTGCCGGTAAATTTATACGGGCCGGAAGATGAGTTTGACCCGGCTTCCAGTCACGTGATCCCGGCGCTGATTCGGAAGATGGTGGAGGCGCGAGAGGCTCACGAGTCCATCGTAGAATTGTGGGGAACAGGAAAAGCTTCTCGGGATTTTTGTTTTGTGCGTGATGCGGCGGAAGCTTTGGTTTTAGCTCTGGAACAATATGATGGACCCGAGCCGGTCAACATCGGCAACGGTTCGGAGATCCTTGTGAGCGATCTGGCGCAAACGATCAAGCGTCTGGTAGGGTATCAAGGAGAGTTTCGCTGGAATACGCAAAAACCGGATGGACAACCTCGTCGCTCGCTCGATGTGTCACGAGCCGAACGGTTGTTCGGTTTCCGTGCCAGCACGCCGTTTGAAGACGGTTTGAGGGAAACGATCCATTGGTTTGAGCAAGCGCGATCAGAGAATTTGCTATGAATCATTCGCAAAAATTATTAGAACATTTTGAGGGACTCGTGTCTCGTTTTGACGTGCAGCGTCGCAAGCAGCGATATTATTTTTCGGAGCTGCGACGTTGGTTGCGATATGTGGTACCGGAAGAGAGTCGGGTGTTGGAATTGGGTTGCGGTGACGGAACCGAGCTTATGGCTTTGAAGCCGTCTCAAGCCATGGGAATCGACTTTAGTCACGGACTCATTCAGTTGGCGCGCGCTCGTCATCCGGAAGGCCAGTGGTTGGTTCATGATATTTCAGACACCCTTCCACCGATGGCGCAAACGTTTGAGTATATTCTCGCCATTGATCTTGTCGGATATTTGCAGGATTTTCAGGGAGCCATGGAACAGGTGCGTCGTATCTGCGCTCCGGAAACGCGTCTCGTTTTCACAAAAATGAATCCGTTTTGGGGACCATTCTTTCGGCTGGGTTCCTGGTTCGGTTTGGTAGAACCGCGACGCTATTCCAACTGGTTGAGCCAGCGACAGTGTCGTCAGATTTTAGAGCTGGCCGGATTTGAGGTGATTCATCAAGATAAGTTTTGTCTATTGCCGATCTACATCCCGATCGTGTCGTGGGTGTGTAATCAGGTGTTGGCACATCTCCCATTTTTGAATCGTTTGGCGTTGGTCGAATATTTTATTTGCCGTAGGGCAGAGGGCAGGTCACAGGTTACAGCTGACAGCTCACAGCCATCAGTCACCGTCGTCATTCCGGCGCGCAATGAAAAGGGAAATGTGAGGGTTGCTTTAGAACGGATGCCGCGTTTCCCGGGTCCGCTCGAAGTCATCTTTGTCGAAGGTCATTCGCAGGATGGGACGTGGGAAGAAATTCAGAAACTTTCGCAAGAGCATTGGCCTTTCTCCGTTTTGACCTATCAACAAACCGGTCGAGGAAAAGGGGATGCGGTGCGTTTGGGATTTGAGAAAGCCACCCATGATCTGCTTATGATTTTGGACGCGGATCTTACGGTGATGCCGGAGGAGCTCCCCCGCTTCTATCAATTGTTGGCTGATCGACGCGCGGAGTATGTGCAGGGAACACGGCTCGTGTACCCCATGGAAGGAGAGGCTATGCGTCCGCTTAATTGGATCGGGAATAAAATATTCAGTGCCACGCTCACTTTTTTATTGAAACAAGAACTGTCAGACACTTTGTGTGGCACAAAATGTTTATGGCGCGATACCTATAAAAAACTCGTGCGGCAGCGCGTCTATTTTGGCGACTTTGATCCGTTTGGAGATTTTGATCTGATTTTCGGCGCTTCCAAACTTTCGTTAAAGATGGCGGAAATTCCCGTGCACTACAAAAGCCGAACCTATGGAGAAACGCAGATCCATCGTTTTCGCGACGGTTTTCTCCTCTTGCGCATGTGTTGGTTCGCGGCGCGAAAAATGTATTTTTTGTGATGGATCACGCCGGTCAACAACGCGCGTATTTTGGGCGCCTCAAACATCACGAGCGCTTTTGTTGGCAAACGGAAGATCCGTTTGTCATGGCAAGAGAACATCAAACCACCTTGCCTCTTGTTCAAGCGATTCAGAAACTTCATGAGCGGCTCAAACGACCGTTGCGACTTCTGGAAAGCGGTTGCGGAGAAGGGGTGAATTTGAAATATCTTCGGCAGCTGGGTTTGGATGAAACCATCGTGCATCTCGAAGGAGTTGATTTTAGTCCCGAAGCGGTTACGGAAGCAGTAAGCCAGGGGTTTCAAGCTCAAGTTGCCGACGGTTTAGCTTTACCGTTTGCCGATCAGAGTTTTGACATCGTATTTTGTCGAGATGTGTTGCATCATTTGGAAAATGATGATCAGCGCGAAAAGTTTTTTTCTGAAATGTGGCGCGTCGCGCGAACACCCGGGCTCGTCGCCGCCATCGAACCCAACCCTTGGAATTTTATGATTTTTGCTCTTTCCGTTTTCATTCCCGCCGAAAAGGGTTTGCGCGCCATCACGCAATCTCGACTCACGGCGCTTTTTCCGAGAGTCGCGGTCGAGTATTCGGCGCCTTCATCGGCATGGCGCCTCCTTTGCCATTATCGTTCTCCGTTGCGAAAAAGGATGATCACTCCTTTTGTGCATTGGACATTGACTGTCTGGGAATTTTTGTGCCGAAAATCACCCAAACGTTTTTGGTCGTATCGGATATATCTTTGGAACAAACCTCATTGACAAACACCGAGATTCATGGTATCCGTAATGATAACGGTTGATTTTGAGTTGACAACAAAACGAAGAGGGAGGAGACCCATGATGACCTTGAGGATGATGGCCGTACTCACGACCTGTCTCTCGGCGAGCTGCATCACAGATGCGGATTGGGATGCGCTCAAGAGCGGTGGGAGCCTGATGGAACACGACGGCTTCGTGCCACCGCGAGACGGGGATGGCGACATGATCGAGAAGGGCGACATGGCCGTGTCTCCGACGGCGCCGGTAATCGCGAGTGTCATGCCGGCCATCGGACCCACGACGGGTGGCATCTCGATCACCATCGAAGGGTCCAAGTTCGAGACAGGCATCAAGTTGGCCGCTCTCATCGGAGGGCAGCCACTCGGGAACCTTCAGCGGATTGGGATGGAAAGGCTGATGGGCATCCTGCCTTCCCATTTCGGTCAGGCTGGGATGGCGGACGTTACGGTCGTGAGCGGGAACGGAGAGCAAACGACCCGAAAGAACGGTTTCAAGTATTTCTGGGGAAAGCTGGACTTTTCCGTTCCGACGATTTTCGGTACAGGCGCATCACCGTGGGGAGTGGTCGCGGCTGATCTGAATGCCGATGGCAAGCTTGATCTCGCCACGGCAAACCTCATGAGCGCGGAGGTGAGTGTTTTCATCGGCAAGGGAGATGGCGCTTTCGAGTCAGCCAAAAACTTCCGAACGGGGATCGGACCCACGGAGTTGGTCGCGGCTGATTTGAACGCCGATGGCAAGCTTGATCTCGCCACGGCCAACATCAACAGCGCGGACGTCAGCGTTCTCCTCGGCAAGGGCGACGGCACCTTCCAACCGGCGATGAACTTCATGGTCGGTTCGAGCGCTCGATCGATAGTTGTCGGTGACTGGAACGGGGATAGCAAACCGGATCTGGCTACGGCCAATGAAAGCAGCGCGGACGTCAGCATCCTCATCGGTAAGGGTGATGGCACCTTTGGATCGGTCAAGAATTTTCCGGTCGGTTCCGGGCCTCAATCGGTCGCCGTCGGCGATTGGAACGCCGACGGCAAGCTTGATCTCGCTGTCGTGCGGCAACGGAGGGAAGATGTGAGCATTCTCATCGGCAAGGGTGACGGAACGTTCACGGTGAGTCCGCAGACGTTTGTGGTCGGAACCGTACCGCGAGGCATCCATGCCGCTGATCTCAACGCCGACGGCAATCTCGACCTTGCGGTGGCAAATCTGGACGGTCAGAGCGTCAGCGTCTTGCTCGGTAAGGGAGACGGTTTGTTCGAGCCAGCGAGGCACTTTCCTGTTGGCGCAAAGGCCGCCTTCGTGGCTGTGAGCGATTGGAACGGCGATGGCAGATTGGATATCGCCGTAGCCAAGAATGACGCCGCACAAGTCAGCATCCTGCTCGGCAAGGGTGATGGCACCTTCCAGCCGGTGATGAGCTTTCCGTCCGGTATGACGCCACTCTCGGTAGCCGCTGGCGATTGGAACGCCGACGGTAAGCTCGACCTTGTCGTCACCAACCACTCGGCCAACGCCGTAAGCGTACTCATCAACGCCTCGCAGTAGGTTTTACTCGCCGCCCTCACACACCTGTGACGGCGGTTTTTTTATTGCCTACGAAATTACGAATGGATCATACGAAAATACGAATGAGAAATGGTGTCAGGTCCGATTTTTGATACTTTTCTGTTTGACGTGATCCTGTGCGGGGAACATGATTCGTATTAGTATGTCACTTTATCTTGTCACGGGCGGAGCCGGTTTTATCGGTTCACACTTGGTGGATGCGTTGATTGAGGCCGGTCATGAGGTGCGGGTGATCGACAATCTTTCCACGGGAAAACGCGAACGAGTGCATGCGAAAGCGGAATTTATTCAGGCTGACTTTACGCAATTGGATCAGATCAAATCGAGTTTCATCGGAGTGGACGGAGTTTTTCATGTGGGCGCATTGCCGCGTATTCCATTTTCCATTGAGCATCCTATCGAATCCGCGCAAGCGAATATCTTTGGAACATTATGCGTGCTCACGGCAGCGCGTGATGCAAAAGTCAAACGCGTTGTCTATTCCGCATCTTCTTCGGCTTATGGCGCTCAAGAGGTGTTGCCGCTGCGACCGGAGATGCCGGCCAATCCACTCAATCCGTATGCGTTATTTAAATATGTGGGAGAAAAAATTGCGGAACAATTTTATCGCTTCTATGGTTTGGAGACGGTGTCGCTCCGATATTTTAATGTGTATGGCCCACGCATGGCAGATGAGGGCGCGTATGTGACCGTCATTTCTATTTTTAAGCGGCAACGCAAAGCAGGGCAACCGCTCACCATCCACGGAGATGGAGAACAGACACGCGATTTTACTCACGTCTCCGATATCGTGCGCGCTAACCTTTTGGCCATGCAGTCAAATCGAGTCGGACACGGGGAAGTGTTAAACGCGGGAGCCTGTGAACAACATTCAGTCAACGAGATCGCAAGTTTGATCGGCGGCCCCACGGTGCACGAAGACAGTCGCAAGGGGGAGGCGCGTCATACGCTTGCGGATATTTCTCTCACCAAAGAGTTGTTAGGTTGGGAGCCAAAGATAAAATTTGTTGACGGATTGCATCAACTGTTGAGCGATGAAAGTTGAAATTATGTTCCCTGCCTTCTCAACACGATCCCAATCGTTTTCAACAGAATGGCGATATCAAGTAGCAGTGACCGGTGTTTAATATAATACAGATCGTATTGCAATTTTTTTAAGTTATCATCCAGACTGGAAGTGGGCGTTAGAAAACGTACTTGAGCCCAGCCGGTTAATCCGGGCCGGCTCAAATGTCGCAAGACATAGTAGGGCATGCGTTCCACGAGGGGTGTCACAAATTCCGGACGTTCCGGTCGCGGGCCTATCAAAGAGAGATCGCCACGAAGAACGTTCCAAATTTGAGGCAGTTCATCAACGCGCAGTTGTCTCATGAGACGACCGAAAGCGAACAGGCGAGGGTCTGTTTTGGATGAAGCGGTAAATTGCGGACCGTATTTTTCCGCGTCCGTATGCATGGTGCGGAACTTCCAAATGCGAATGAGTTTTCCATTTTTTCCCACGCGTGTTTGTGAATACAGAACCGGACCAGGAGAACTCAATTTTATTATCAGAGCCGAAAGCGGGTAGGCGAGAAACGTCAACAAACAAAATGGAATCGCCAAAATAATATCCGATCCTCGTTTGACGATTTCATACCACGCTTTATCGGATTCATGGAGATGGTGGAGAAACCATGTTTCCGAAACGTAGGAGAGAGGAATGCGACCGGTCGTCAGTTCTTCAATTTCCGCTCGATCCAAGAGTACGACGGAATCAAACAGAAGGTGGTAGAGGAGATTTTTCAGTTCCTCGTGGTCATCCGGTTTTATCCCCAACACCACCGCGCTGATTTTTTCTTGTTGGATTTGTTTGTGCAAAGCCGGCCACTCCTGCCACCATGAGATGGGAAGATCGTATTGCGGAGAGCCGGAGGTTGGGAAAGCGGCCGTGAGTTTAAGTCCGAGAGCGCTGGATTCAAGCAATCGATGGACCTCCTTTGCTTCCTCCGCCGGGCCGATAAAGAGGACGCGCCCGTGGGAAAAACGTTCATTGATAAATCGTTGGAACAGCAGTCGCCAGAGATAGCCCAATAAAAGACTGACAACAAAATAAAGAAAAAGATTTGTCCGAGGGGCGATTCCAAAAACGGGGATGAGATAGAAAAAGGCCATGGCGAGCGCCAGATTGGCGATCATACCTTCAAGATAGGTGCGAAACAGTTTGATGGGTTCTCGAAGAAGATACAGATCGTACAATCCCGCCACATAAAAACTGACAATCCAAAATAAGGCCAAAATGGAGAATGGCCACACATGAAGATGCCACAGGTTGCCGGTGATACCGTTATTGCGAATGAGGAGCGTGATGACGAGGGCCAGCTCAAACACGGCGAGATCGCCAAACATCAGCAGGAATCGCTTGAGGGTGTGATTGGCTCGGAGCATGAAGATAGAGTAGACTAGTTTTGTTTTAACTGTCCAGCCAAGATACATGAAAATCAAAAAGTACCTATCCTCGCTTCTCCTTTCCTGTTTTTTTGTTTTCTTGTTTTTTGTGTCGCCGGTTTTGGCCGCCGAGGTGATTCCTAATGATACGTTTTGGCACAAGCAGTGGTATCTCCGTCAAATACACGCGGAAGAGGCCTGGAGCGTGACTACGGGCAGTCACGCGGTGATCGTCGCCACCATCGACGGGGGAGTGGACATTGCCCATTTGGATTTAGCGGATAATATCTGGACAAATGTAAAAGAGATACCCGGCGATGGGTTGGACAATGATGGTGATGAATTGATTGATGATGTCCACGGATGGAATTTTGTCACCAACTCTCCGGATGTTCGTCCGGTGTTTAAGGATAAGCAGTTTGAGGATGCGTGGAGTCATGGCACGGTGACTGCATCTCTTTTAGGGGCCAAAGGGAATAATGACATTGGGATCGCCGGAGTGATTTGGAACGTACGGATCATGCCGCTCGTGGTTTTAGGCGCGGAAGGCGAGGGGAAGATCGTCAATTTGAGTAAGGCCATTCGTTATGCCGTGAGTCACGGAGCCGCCATCATTAATTTTAGTTTGGTGGGGTATGAATATGACGAGGCGCTTGATCGATTGATCCAAAATACGGTGAAAGCCGGAGTCGTCGTTGTCACGGCTACGGGAAATGATGAACAGAAGGCCGGTTTGAACATTGACGATATTCCCGTGTATCCGGCTTGCTATGATGGAACGTCTAACATGGTGTTGGGCGTGAGCGGGACCGATACGTTGGATCAAAAAGCGCCATTTGCGAATTATGGGAAGAGTTGCACGGATGTTGCGGCGCCAGCTCAAGAATTGTTCGCCGCTCGTCCGAGCTATCCTCACGACCGTGAGCGCGCCACATCGACCGTTCCCGGCTATATTGATCGCATGACCGGCACGAGCTTGGCCGCGCCTCTCGTTTCCGGAGTCGCGGCGTTGATCAAATCCGTGCGGCCAGAATGGACACCGCAACAAATTTATCGTCGCATCATAGAAACAAGCGACCCCATTGAAGACAATCTCAAGCCGGAGGAGAAAGGCGGACTTGGCGCCGGTCGCCTCAATGCCGGACGGGCATTGGCCGGATTGGCAACCGGAACGATCGTGGCCGCATCAACATCCGTTTCATCATCCGTTCCATCAGTCGAACCCATTTTGGTTTCCAGCCCGACTTCCAGCTGGGTGATCTTTTCTGACAAGCGAGCTTCCTCTACGCGTTGGCAGCCGTATGGATTAAATCTGCGCGGCGGGATACAATCCTTCACGCTTCCGGATGATGAAGGATGGTTGTTGTGGCCTACCCGTGGAGGCGGACATGCCATGGTTATCAATCGTGAGGGACGTGTGGTGAGCCGTTCGTTCCCTTTTGGAAAAAAACGGATCGGATCGTGGCGCTTGCAAATAGATGAGGAAACCTCTGCGATTCATGTGAAAGGGCCAAGAGGATTTCGCGCTGACCTAGAATGGAGCGATGGCAAGCTCCAAGTAATTCTATGACCATATTTTGGCACACCTGTTTGCACGAATGTCGAAAGGTGATCCGTTTCGGGATCATCGGATTTTCGTCTTGGCTTTTGTATGCCGGAGGGTACGCGCTTCTTTCGCGTATTCTTTGGATCGACGGTAATCGTACTTTGGAAAATTTTCTCGCCACTTGCGTTTCCGCCGTGTTTAATTTTTTCGCTCATCGTCATTGGACCTTTCAGTCTCATGCCATGAGTCACGCGAAACAATTTTGGCGTTATCTGGCGGTCCTCGCGAGCGCCATGCTGTTTCAGGCCGGTCTCTTTTGGTTTGGGCACGAGTATCTCCATTGGTATGACTTTGCCGTTGTTTTTTTGAGCGCCGGTATTTCCGCCTTTTACACCTACGTGATGCATCGTTTTTATACGTTTAAGCATGCAAAACAGAGCGGCGCAGAAGCGGGGATCTGATGTTTTTTTGCGTTTTCTTGTTTCTGTGCTAATCTGATTTCGATCTATGCCAACGGCAAAAGTTTCATTCGAAAAAAAGAATGTTTTGGTGACCGGCGGCGCCGGGTTTATCGGTTCACATTTATGCGAGCATCTTTTGAAGACGGGCGCGCGAGTCATTTGCGTGGATAATTTTATTACCAGTCAGGAATCGAACATCGATCGTTTATTGCAAAATACGGATTTTGAATTTATCCGTCACGACATCAACGTGCCGTTTGATCCGGAAGCCTTTCCCGAGTTGACGCGTTTTCAGATCAAATTTCAAGGTTTGCAAGAAATTTATCATTTTGCGTGTCCCACCAGTCCAAAAAAATTCGATCAGTATCGGATGCAAACGCTGTACGCCAATTCGATCGGCATCAAAAACGTGTTGGATCTCGCCGTGCGTTACACCGCAAAAGTTTTACACGCTTCCACCTCGGTCGTGTATGGATCACGACCGGTTGACGGCCACGCCTTCCGGGAAGAAGAAATCGGCACGGTGGATTTACTTTCTCCACGAGCCTGTTATGACGAGGGTAAGCGTTTTGCGGAAAGTGTGTGTTCCACCTATCAACAGGTTCATGGACTTGATGTGCGTATTGCCAGAATTTTTCGTACCTATGGACCGCGCATGCCTCTCTATGACGGCCAAATGATTCCGGATTTTATCACGAACGCCCTTGAGGGCAAGGATCTGGAAATTTATGGCGATGAAACGTTTAAAACTTCCCTTTTGTTCGTGTCAGACGCGGTTGATGGGATGATAAAAATGATGCAAGCACCAACCAACATGAGCCCCGTCAATCTCGGCAGCGATCTTGACGTGGTATTGACCGATGTGGCGCGTCGCATCATAGAAATGACCGGTTCCTCATCCAAAATCATCTTCAAACCGGCGCTTCTTTTTATGACCGAATTGGGCTTACCTGATTTAACCAAAGCCAAAGAAAAACTGGATTGGTTGCCGCTCGTCACTCTCGACAACGGTCTTAAACACACCATTGATTATACGATCGCGAATAAATCTTTGCTCGGATTGAGAAAGATGTAGGCGCTCTTGACGGATTTATAAAAGTATGGGAAGACAATGCCCATCCGTCATGGTGACGGAGAATCGTGAACCTCGGATTGCCACAGATGGTGGCAGGAGGGAAGGGCAATGGTGAGAGAAACGGCCTTGGAAAGTTTGTTGGCAGCCTGCCGTCGGGACGCAACCGCGCTGGCGCGGCTGGGACATCAACAGCTCGATGATGGAGAAGAGGTGATACAACGGTTGCTCGACACGGGCATGTCGTTCGATGACATCCTCGAGCGGATCGTGAACGCCAACGCGCTGCGGAACGAGCTCATGGTTTGCTTGAGCGAGAGGGTGACCGAGAGGGGAGCGCGGAACAGGCTCATCGAGGCAGTGATCGAGATCGATGGCATGCTCCCGCATCCGTTCCCGGCAACGGTGGCGACGCTCTTCGGCAGCGGGGAGGACCTGCAGTACATCTTCCGGCGTTTTCGAGCGTTGGTCACGGACACCAACCACTACCTGTTCGCCCACCTGTCCGCGGACAGGCTGTGGCAGGATCGCGTGGCATGGCATCTCGCCAAGCCGAAGCCGGATCACGTGCGCGCCATGGACGAGTTCTGGCGCGCCTTCAAGGGGTTTCCGATCTATAACGATCGGCGTAGCTCGCCGCGGGGCGAGTTCACGGATCGGTGCTATCGCGCGTCCATCAAGTGCTTGATCAGGTTGATCAACGAGATCTACGAGTCCATGATCAGGACGGGTTGCGTTTCTGCCCTACGCGACCGCGACATTTACTCCATCGCTGCGACGCCAACTAAGGTCGGATCCGCGATGTCTCTGCTTGTGGATCGTCGCGAGATGAATAGCCGCATGCGAGCAAAGCTGTTTCTGATCGATCAATGGGTGCGTGATTACAAGGCGAGCGCACAGCGCGGCAAGCAGCGTAGGCGCACGGATGCGGCACAGGCGTCTCGGCGGTCATCGTAGAGTCGCAACCCGCGCACCTTCCTTACACGAGAGCTTCGGCTCTCTTTTTGTTTGACGTTTCCCGATTCCTGATTCATGATTCCTGATTCATGATTCATCTCGCATTGATCGCCCACGACATCCGGTCGCGTGAAAATGTCGGATCGTTATTCCGCACCTGCGATTCTTTGGGGGTGAAAAAATTGTGGCTCACGGGTTATACGCCGGCTCCACCGGATCTGAAAATTTCCAAAGTGGCTTTGGGGGCAGAGCGATCGGTCGCTTTTGAAAAGATGACGGATGTCGTTACACTCATCCATCAATTAAAAAAAGAGGGGATGATGATCTTTGCGTTGGAGTTAACTGACGATGCTCAAGATCTCGCGACATTTCAACCGCCAAAAAAAATGGCGTTACTGCTTGGTACGGAAACAAGCGGCATCCCGCCATCCCTGCTTGAACTGTGTGACGGAACGATCAAAATCGAACAGCGCGGAATAAAAGAATCGTTGAATGTATCCGTGGCCGCAGGCATTGCCGCGTGGGGTATTTTAAGATAGGCTGATCGGCATGCGATTATCCATTGTCATTCCGGTAAAAAATGAAGAACGGTTATTGCCAAACCTGTTGGAATCCATTCGTCAACAGTCATTGCGGGAAGACGTGGAGGTGATTGTGGCGGATGCCGGATCCACGGATGCGACGCAAGAAATCGCCGTTTCTTTCGGCGCAAAAATCGTGGAGGGTGGATTGCCCGGCGTGGGGAGAAATCGCGGAGCTTTGAAGGCGCAAGGACAGGACATCTTTTTTTTTGACGCCGATATTATTTTGCCTCACCCCACGTTTTTGCAAGACTGTTTACGGGAGAAGGAAGAGCGGGGATTGGATGTGGCAAGTTGTCAGGTACTGGCTTTGGATGGATCAACTCTCGATCGCCTTTTGCATCATGCGTATAACTTGTATACCTTGGCCACGGAAAAGGTTTTGCCGCACGCCGCCGGTTTTTGTTTGTTGACATCGCGCGCGGCGCATGCGGCGATTCACGGATTTGATGAACGCGTGGTGTTTGCGGAAGATCATGATTATGCGCGTCGAGCCAAGAAAGCGGGATTTAAGGTCGGGATTTTACATACGCACAAAGTCCCGGTATCGGTTCGACGTTTGCAAAAAGACGGACGGTTGAATTTGGCCGTCAAATATATTTTTACGGAAATGTATATGCTCACGCGCGGTTCGTTAAAAGCGGAAACACCCATGGGACAAAAATATCTCACAAATTGGGAACGCGTCGGCGACGCGATGCGCGAAGAAGAAAATCGTGAATCATGATATGGTGAACGTGCGAAAACTTTTTATCGCCAAGAGAGGGGAAATTCCGGAGGGGCGCACAAAGTCATTTCGTTTTGGGATCGCCAATGGGATTGCGTTTAACGATCGCGGGACGATTAAGGCGTATATCAATCGCTGTACGCATATGGGCGGTCCAGTGGAATTGATGAAAAGCGGTCAGCGTTTTCGTTGTCGGTGGCATCAGGCCGAGTTTGATCCCGTAACAGGTCTCGCGATTGAGGGAGAAGCGCCAAAAGGCACATCACTCACCCCGATCGAACTGCTCGTCGAGGACGATCAAATTTTTGGGGTGTTATCATTACCCGAGGATCCGTTTGCATGATTTCTTTTTTTAAAAAATTGTGGCACGGAGAAACCGGCGGATTGACCGCGGCCGCTTTTTTGATTGGTGGTGCCTCGCTTATCTCGAGTGTGTTGGGGGTCATTCGTGATCGTTTGCTTGCTTCGACGTTTGGCGCAGGCACGGAACTTGATGCGTATTACGCGGCCTTCCGTCTGCCGGATTTATTGTTTTATTTGTTGATCGTTGGCGCGTTCACCGCCGGTTTTATTCCGCTCTTCACCGAATATGCGGAGCAACGAGGAAAAGAATCGGTGATCAAATTCACCGCGCAGATTTTTACATGGGTTGGGATCGTCATGATTGCTTTGAGTGCGCTCTTGATCATCCTCGTTCCATGGTTGATGCCTCTCATCGTTCGCGGATTTTCCACGCAAGCGACAGAGCTCACGATCACGCTCACGCGCATCATGCTGCTCTCACCCATTTTTTTGGGATTGTCAGCGGTGATGGGTGGCGTGTTGCAAGCGACGAAAAGATTTTTCGCTTTTTCCTTGGCGCCGGTTTTGTATAACCTCGGCATTATTTTTGGGATGGTCGTACTGGCCCCGCGTATGGGGATCATGGGTGTCGCGTGGGGCGTGGTTTTGGGAGCGTTCGTGCATTTTCTTGCTCAATGGTCGGTGGCGCGTCGCGCCGGGTTCGGTCATATTGTGTGGCCATCATTTGCCGCCGAGGGTGTTGGGAGACTGATCAAACTGACGGCACCACGTTTGATGAGTCTCGCCGTGTCGCAGATCAATCTGGTTATTCTGTTGAGCCTCGCCTCATCGCTCACCGTCGGCGCGGTCACGGTGTTTAATCTGGCGAACAATATCCAAAGTTTTGCTTTGAGCATTTTTGGGATTTCGTTTGCGCTGGCCGCATTCCCTGCCCTATCGCAAGCCGCAAGCCGTCGCGATGATGCGGCGTTTTCACAGGCCCTCAACGCGGCCGGTCGAAAAATAGTATTTTTTATGCTTCCATCTGCGGCGCTTTTCATCATCTTGCGCGTGCCCATCGTCACGATGATTTTGCACAGCGGAAAATTTGTCGCGAGCGACGTGCATCGAACCGCTGATGTCATGGGTTGGTTTGCGTTTTCTCTTGTTGCACAATCGCTTGTTCCGCTTTTGAGTCGCGCGTTTTTTGCCTTGCAAGATGCCTGGAAACCTTTTTGGATCAGCATCGTATGCGAGGCGATCAATTTGATCCTCGCCTATTGGCTGCGCGGGCCGTTTGGGATCGTCGGACTCGCGATCGCATTTTCCGTGGCATTTTGGATCAACATCATGCTTCTGTGGATTCTTCTGCATCGCAAAAAAATAAATTTGACCTCGGCGGATTTTTGGCGGTCGAGTTTCAAAACAATTTTGGCAACGGCCGCGCTCATCATCATCACTCCTGCGCTCCTTCGGCAATGGATAACCGTGACATACTGGCTGCCGCTATTTTGGCAGGCCGCGCTTGAAGTGATTTTTTCGTCCATGGGAGGTGGACTGGTTTTTTTACTTGTCGCGCGATGGTGCAAGTCGGAAGAGATGGAGGAGTTTTGGTCGGGACTTAAACGTCGTCTCTCACGAATCCCCTAAGACACCTTCATCATTCTCACATTCGTACGAATATTGGAATGATGTTATCATTAGGATGATCAGCTATGAGTGAAGAAAAAGTTTTGAAAGCTTTTGCCAATCGGCGACGGCTAGCTATCCTCAAACTCCTCAAAATGGAGAAGGAACTTGTGGTTGATACGATCGCGAAAAAAATTCATCTCTCATTTAAATCCACGTCTCATCATCTAAGATTATTGACGGCCCTCGATATTTTGGATCGTGATCAGCGTTCGATCAACGTCTTTTATCGCCTCTCAAAAGAGATGCCTCTTTTGGCGCGCCACATTTTGAACCATCTTGATCAGACATGAGAGTCGACTTTCCATTATTCTCATATTCGTACGAATATGAGAATAATAGGGAGTTGCCAAGAATTGATTTTTCTTGCAAGATGGGGCGCATGGATCAAAAATTTATTCGAAACTTTTGCATCATCGCGCATATTGATCACGGCAAGTCTACGCTTGCCGATCGTTTGCTTGAGATGACCGGGACTGTCGAAAAAAGAAAAATGAAGGAGCAGTTGCTTGACACTATGGATTTGGAGCGCGAACGCGGGATCACCATCAAACTTCAACCGGCGAGGATGATGTATCGAACCAAACCTCACCTAACCTCTCCTTCGCAAGAAGAGGGACATATCGAATACGAGCTGAACTTGATCGATACGCCCGGGCATGTGGATTTTACCTACGAAGTTTCGCGATCGCTTGCCGCCGTCGAAGGAGCGGTGTTGCTTGTTGATTCGACACAGGGCGTGCAAGCACAAACCATTGCCAATTTATACTTGGCGATTGAACAGGATTTGGTGATCATTCCGGTGCTCAATAAAATCGATTTGCCCAATGCCGATGTTGAGTGTCGCGCCGCGGAATTGATGCATTTGATCGGCTGCGCACGGGAAGAGATTATCCTCGCGTCCGGCAAGACTGGGGCCGGGGTTGATCAAATTCTCGAACGTATCGTGCGCGACGTTCCGTCGCCGCAGGGTGATCCTTTAAAACCATTTCGTGCCATCATTTTTGATTCAAAATATGATGAGTATCAAGGGGTGGTCGCTTATATTCGGTGCGTTGATGGGGAACTGAAGCAAAATCAATCTGTCCATTTTTTTGCGAGTACGTCAGACGGTCAGGCGTTGGAAGTCGGTTACATGAAACCGGAACATGTGTCTAGTGGAATTTTGCAGACCGGCGAAATCGGCTATCTCGTCACCGGCTTAAAAGATATTTCCGCGGTTCGTGTCGGAGATACGGTCGCCGCATTACGCATTACGCATGACGCATTACCCATCGATCCTTTGCCCGGATATAAAGAGGTGCGACCGATGGTCTATGCCGGACTGTTTCCGACGGACGGGGGAGAATATGAAAAATTGCGCGACGCGATTCTCAAATTAAAATTAAACGATGCCGCGCTCACCTTTGAGCCGGAACATTCTTCGGCTTTGGGTTTTGGTTTTCGTTGCGGTTTGCTCGGAATGTTGCATTTGGAAATCGTGCAAGAACGGTTGAGCCGAGAGTTCAATATGGAGGTGGTGGTGACTTCGCCCTCGGTCGGATACGAGGTTGTGCTGACGAGCGGGGAACAAAAGTTTATCAAATCACCGGCGGATTTTCCGGATGCTTCGCGTATTCAAGAAACGCGCGAGCCATGGGTTAAGGTGGATATCGTGTGCCCGAAAGAATATCTGGGAAACGTGATGTCACTCGTGCAAGATCGTCGAGGGGAATATGTGAACACGGAATATCTGGATAGCCAGCGTGCGATTTTGCATTATCAAATGCCGCTCGCTTCCGTGATCGTGGATTTTTATGATAAGTTAAAAGGAGTAACCGCCGGATATGCTTCCATGAATTATGAGTTTACAGGCTATCGTCCGTCCGAGGTTGTGCGGCTCACGATTCTCGTCGCCGACGAACCGGTGGAGGCATTGTCAACGTTACTCCACGAAAGCGAGGTGTATGCGCGAGGTAAACAAATCGTCGAGACGCTGAAAGAAGAATTGCCGCGTCAGCAATTCGTGGTCAAACTTCAGGCAGCCGTTGGCGCAAAGATTATTGCGGCGGAGCGGCTTTCGGCGTATCGTAAGGATGTGCTTGCAAAAATGTCCGGAGGCGATTACTCTCGCAAATCCAAATTGTTGAAGAAACAAAAAAAGGGGAAAGAACGGATGATGGAACACGGAAAAGGCGCCGTGGAAATTCCCGCGGACACGTTTATTAAAGTGCTACGCAGAAGTTAGGCGCTAGGCGCTAGTTACTAGGCTTTAGCTAGAGCCTAGCGCCTAGCGCCTAGAGCCTAGAGCCTCATATATGAAACGAAAAACTCTTAAATTTATCTGGAAAATTTTCGCGATTTTTTTGATCGCGGCCATGGTGTTATTTTTGTTCGGCCCGCTCGGGTATTTTTAGTTTGTCATGAAAAAGCGCTGGCACATTGCGGATGGTTGCCCGTCGGAATTCGCTCCAACCTCACCCAACCTCTCCTTCGAAAGGAGAGGAGTCGATCAAGTTGTGGCACAGCTTTTGTGGGCTCGCAATGTACGCGAACCGGATGACATCGCGACGTTTCTTGATCCGTCGTGGGAGACGGGAATTCATGAGCCGTCGCAATTCCGTCAAATGGCAGGGGCTGTTGATCGTGTGTTTCAAGCGCTTGAACGTCATGAGCGCATCACCGTGCATGGAGATTATGACGCGGATGGGATTACGGGCTCGGCGTTGTTGATTACCGCGTTGAGAGAGATTGAACGACGGCTGCAACCCCCTCGTTCCCCCTTGTCAGGGGGATGGTCGGCATATCCCCCTCCTGATAAGGAGGGGTTAGGGGAGGTTTCCCTCATCGATTTCTACATCCCGCATCGCGACAAAGAGGGATATGGTTTGCATCGTGAGACTGTTCCCAAACTTCAGGCACGAGGCACTACGGTTATGATCACGGTGGATTGTGGGATAGCTTGCGTGGAGGAGATCGCGCTTGCTCGTTTAACAGGAATAGATACGATCGTCGTCGATCATCATCAATTCGGCGAAACATTGCCCGTTGGTCATTTGATCCATCCGGGTTTGCCGGAAGAAACTTATCCCTTCAAATATTTGGCGGCCGTTGGCGTCGCTTACAAATTTGCGTGCGCGTTGATTGAGGAGGCTCGTCGTCGGACTCTTGATATTCCCGCGGGCTGGGAAAAGTGGTTGCTCGATCTCGTCGCCATTGCGACTGTGACGGATATGGTGCCGCTTATCGGAGAAAATCGCGTCCTCGAAACGTACGGGTTGCGCGTCCTGAATAAAACGCGTCGTATCGGATTGCGCGCGCTCATCGAATCCGCGGGATTGACGTTTGGCGATCTGGACACCGAGTCTGTGGGCTTTGCGATCGGTCCGCGACTGAATGCCGCCGGGCGAATGGATCACGCGGAATTGGCGTTGCGTTTGCTCTTGGCGGAGAACGACGAGGAAGCGCGATTACTCGCGCAAGAACTTGAGCGTTGCAATCGCGAGCGGCAGGACGCAGTGCGGCAAATGATGAGCGAAGCGGAGGGGCAGCTTACAGGTGACAGCTTACAGCTTACAGCTATCATCCTTTGGAATCGTAAATGGTCGCCGTCGCTTGTGGGTTTAGTCGCTGGTAGATTTGTTGATCGGTTTGCGCGGCCGGTCGTCGTCGTCGGTCAACACGCGGGAAAGTGGATCGGGTCAGGCAGATCGATCAACGGTTACAACATCACCGAGGCCATGCGCGAAACCGGTGAGGGAATTTTGACTCGCGTGGGCGGGCATCCGCAAGCGTGCGGATTCGCGTTGGAGGATGAAGGTCAGCTCACACTTTTGCAGGAGCGGCTCATCAATCACGCATCAGCACGCTTGTCACCGGAGCAGATGATTCCGACGCTGGAAATCGATGCGGAAATTCCGCTCGCATCCATCAACGAAGATTTGATGCAAGCCATCGATCAACTCGAACCGTTTGGCGAAGGCAATCGGCGTCCGGTATTTTTATCCTCGCGCTGTTCCGTTACTTCCGCGGATACGATGGGAGCGACCAAACAACATTTGCGATTGACACTCGTCGCAGAAGACGGTCGCCGAATAAAAGCCGTGGCCTTCAAAAACGGTTCGCGTCGCGAGGAGATCACCATAGGATCACCGATCGATATCGTGTATCATGTGACGAGAAATGACTGGAACGGACGATCGAGCATCGAATGTCATTTGGTGGATTTTCGATTATCAGCGATTTGAATTATGCATCTCATTCTACACACAGACGGGGGCGCTCGCGGGAATCCCGGTCCCGCTGGCATCGGAGTTGTCATCAAAAACGCCGAAACAGGCGAGATCGTGGAGCAGCATTCCGAATTCATCGGTCACACCACGAACAATCAAGCGGAATATCGCGCCGTTATTTTGGGTTTGCGTCGGTGCGTGGCTTTGGGCGCGACCGAAGTCGAGGTGGTTGCGGACAGTGAACTTTTGATCAAACAAGCGAAGGGAGAATATAAAGTCAAAAATCGGGAACTGGCGAGTCGCTATGTTGAAATGAAAAATTTGGAAACGCACATTGGCCGTGTGCGCTACCGTCACGTGCGCCGCGAAAAAAATAAAGAGGCGGATGCGCTCGCGAACGCGGCGATGGATAAGGGGATGAGAAGATCGGTGGGGGACTAGTCACAAGAAAAAAGTCATGGTATAAATGTGATATTGAATATGGTGAATAAAATTGTGTATAAACTCGCTCAAGCAGCCCGAAAAGTCGGGATCAATTTTCATGAAGAAAGCGACCCCCGTGTTCAGGTTATGCGCAAGAGTATCCATGATCTTGGAGGCATTCAATTTACGATCGAGGTTGATAAAGACGGAAATTGGGCAGCTGAATCAACGAACATCGATGGCATCATCACCGGTGGCTACAATCTGCAAGACGCAGCCGCGCAAATTAAAGACGCCATCTTTACTTACTTCGGTATTCCTCCGCATCTTTGCAAGGATGCCTTGATGAGGGCGGAAGGAGAACCTGTCCATTTGACGAAGCGGGTTTATGCCTAGCCGAAGTTTGGCTGATATTTCACAACAGGATTGGATTCGGGCCTGCCGGAGATTGGGACTCATCGTCGAAACGAAACATGGCAAAGGCAGCCATGTTCTTGTTTGTCAGCCAAACGGAAATGCCAAGTATACGATTCAGTATCATTTGCATAAATTAATCAATCAGAAAATTTTTAATAAGTTGAAAGCTTGGGGATTTTCTGAAGATCAAATTTGGGAAGCGTTATGAGCCCAGAAAAATTGTTTAGATATGGTGCATTGCATCCCGAACCGCCGGAGTCGGGGGTGGTGATGAATCCTTGGAAAAAGCTACCGAAAAAAGCACCTTTTGTTCTTGAGAATGATAAAAAAGAAATTTTCCAATACAACTTAAAAGCAAAATTTGAGCATAAAATAAATTTAGATACTTTACCCATTCCTTATGTTGGTGATGTATTTCATGCAAAAATAGTTTTGTTACAATTAAACCCAGGATCTGATTTTCCTCCAGGCTTTTCCAAGCCAAATGAGAGCATTGAATGTGTCACATTTCCTTCTTTGAAAGAAGACAAATTAAAAAATTTGTTACATACGTACGGAAAATTTCCTTTTTATAAACTCAACCCTGATTATAGAATTACGGGCGGATTCAGATATTGGTCAAGATTGTTTGCGACATTGATAAAAAATGAAAAGGATTATAAGAAAATTGCAAAAAATATTTGTTGCATTGAGTTTTTTCCTTATCATTCAAAAAATTTCCGTTCACTTCATACAATATTGGAGCCACAGAGATATAGTTTTTATTTACTTGAAAAAGCCATTGAAAGAAAAGCAATGATTATATTGCTAAGGGGCGAAAAAGAATGGCGAAGCGCAGTGAAAAAGTTAGGCAGAAATTATTTTAAACCAAGGAGCACCAGAAATCCAATATTAAGTGAACGAAATTTTTCTAAACAGCAGTTTCAAAAAATTCAATCATTATTAAGAAACAAATAAACTACTCCATTACAAGCGGATGGGTATCAAGCCCCTATCGTTACGAGTGAAGTCATACGGAGCACGGCAATCTCCGATGGTTGCGGGGAGATTGTTTTGTTGTCGCAGACTCCTCCTCGCAATGACAAAAAGATTTACACAGCGGGGGCAAGACGTTTGACGGACACTTCATGCTTACTGTGCTATACTCCTTTCATCTATGGGTCTCTTTTCTTCTCGGTCGGCTCTCACGAGTTATCTCGGTGTGGATTTGGGATTTGGGGGAGTCAAAATGGTTGAGTTGGCTAATGAAAAAGCGCGGGCGCGTTTGGTTACCTATGCCTATGCTAATTTACCGACAGAGGGTTTAGAAAAATCTATGTTGTCGGACATTCCGGCGACCGTGAGTTTGATCAAAAAAATGTTGGCGAAGGCTCGCACCACGACCAAGAAAACGATTTCCGTTCTGCCCATCTCGTCCGTGTTCTCTTCTATTTTGATTATTCCTACCACCGATGATAAGGAATTAAAGGACGCGGTGGCGGTGCAGGCAAAAAAACTTGTTCCGTTGCCACTCGAGGAAGTGTCACTCGATACCAAGGTGATTGAGAAAATCGAAAAGTCAGAAGGGGTCAAAGCGTCTTCGCGTGTGCTCGTGACCGCCGCGCCCAAAACGCTGGTCGCAAAATATCTTGACATTTTTAAGCAAGCCGGATTGGAGCTGGTGTCGTTGGAAACGGAAGCGTTCGCGGAAATTCGCGCGCTGGTTGGCAAGGATCGATCGACCATGATGATTGTGGATATCGGATCGTTACGCACCAACGTCATTATTGTAGAACGCGGAATTCCTTTTGTGACTCGTTCTATCGCAGCCGGCGGAGACGCGATGACGCAAACGATCGCCAAGACTTTGGGAATCCCGCTTGAACAAGCGGAAACCATGAAGCGAGACATCAAAGCGATGCAATCCTTTACTCCCACCGGCGATCTGTTTCCCATCCTGTCTGTTTTGCTCAAGCCGATTTTAGACGAGGTGCGCTATTCATTGAATCAATATCAACAACAAAACGGGGGAACTTCCGGTCGTATCGAAAAAATTATTCTTACCGGTGGTTCATCATTGCTACCACGCCTGCCCGAATTTTTGACCAAAGAAATGAACGTCAACACGTATCTCGGCAATCCATGGGCACGTGTCATTTATCCTCCGGAATTACGTCCCGTGTTAGATGAGATTGGAACTCGTATGGCCGTGTCGATTGGATGCGCGATGCGAGAAATCGAGTCGTGATTTACGAAAGTACGAATGACTACGAAAATACGAAATGAAACATATCCTGCTCATCGAAGACGATAAGTTTTTGGCGGACATTTATGCTCGACATTTTCGAGAGGCGGGATTTCATGTGCGTCATGCCTCGAGCGGGGAAGAGGGATTTGAAAGCGCGCTCAAAGATCCGCCTGACATGATCGTGCTCGCCATCGCCCTCCCGAAAAAAAACGGTTTTGAAATTTTGGAAGAATTAAAAACGCATACGCAGACCAAAAAAATTCCCGTGATGATGCTCACAAACTTGAGCGCTCGCGAGGATATTGAACGTTGTTTATCGGCAGGCGCTTGCGAGTATTTGATCAAGTCCCAACACACGGCTCAAGAAATCGTCGCTCTGGTGAAAAAACGTTTTTCCATAAAAAAATAATGTGCTATCATCATTTCAGCCTATGTCAACATCTGCTTTGCGTCGCGGGTTTACCATTTTAGAGATTCTCATCGTCATTCTTGTTTTTGCGCTTTTGGCGACTCTGGCTATTTTATCCTTGCGTAGTTCCCGTTTACGTTTACGCGATGCCCAGCGTATTTCCGATGTCACGATTTTACGCACCGCCTTAAGTCAATTTTGGTTGGAAAAAGCCTCGTATCCGGCGAGCGGAGGAGTCAATCTGGGTCAGCCGGGAACGAATACCGAAGTGTTTACGGCGGAAGGTTTTGCGGCCGCGCGTGAGGCTAAGCCTCCGATTTATCTTCCTCGCGTGCCAATCGGACCAAAATTGAACGAATACTATCGTTATCGCGGCGCGGCCGACGGGTATTCGATCCGTTTTCAGACGGAAAGCGAGACAACGCTCGGTAAAGCCAACGTGTATTACGCGCACGCCTCGGGGATTGATCAAAAAGATGAAGAGAAATAAAGGGGCTGCGGTATGAAAAATTTTTTGCGCCAAAACTCGATCGTTTTTTTGCTTTTTTTCAAAAAGCGGCTGCGTATTCGTTCTCAGACACTTGGCGCGGCAAAATTTTTCATACCGCAGCCCCGAGAGAGAGGGAGGAGCGAGAAAGAATATGATTAAATTTTTTTTTGTTTTTGTGTTGGGGACGGTTGTTGGGTCTTTTGTGAATGTTTTGGTTATTCGTTTGAAAGATGCTTCATCGTTGTGGGGACGTTCTCATTGTCCGGAATGTCATAAACGGATTCGTGCGCGTCATTTGGTGCCGATTTTTTCTTGGTTGATGTTACGCGGTCGGTGCGCGGATTGTCACAAACGCATTCATTCTCAATATCCTTTGGTCGAACTTGCTTCCGGCGTGTTGCTTGTGATCGCTTTGGCTCGACACGATTTTTTTCTTGATCCGGCGCAACTCAATCTTTTTTTATTTGAAAGCTTGTTCACCGTCAACTTGTTGATGCTTACCACGTTTGATTGGCGTTTTCGTTTGTTGCCGATGGAGTGGATGATCGGTTCGATCGTTCTCTTTGGCGCATGGAATGTCCTGATGGGATGGATGGCATGGCCATTGCTCGTGATCGGTTGCTGTGTGGGCATAGCATTTCTCGGTATTCAGGTTTTGGTTTCGCGCGGCCGTTGGATGGGGTTGGGAGACCCGTGGATGGCCGGTTTGATTGGAGCGGTGTTGGGATGGCCGGATATCGCCATCAGTTTTTACATGACCTATCTCGCCGGTGGAGCGTTAGCCATCATTTTGTTTATTTGCGGAATGGCCAAGCGCGGCACACGCATTCCCTTTGCCCCTCTTTTAGCTTTTGGCGCAATCATCACATTGTGGTTTGGTCAGACAATTCAAGAGTGGATGACGAGAGTGTTATTTTAATTAAAAATATTCTCAAATTCTTAAGAACATTAGAATAGAGTATGAGCCACACGGAAATAAAAGAACGTATCGTTAAACTACGGAAAGAGATTGATCGTTATCGCTATGAATATCATGTGCTCGATCGACTTTCGATTTCCGAAGCGGCGCTGGATGCGTTAAAACATGAACTTTATCAACTGGAACAACAATTTCCGGACTTGATCACTTCAGATTCACCAACACAGCGCGTGGCCGGAAGAGCGCTTCAAGGATTTAAAAAGGTGACCCATCAAGCGTCAATGCTCTCGATTGAAGACGCTTTTTCGCGTCAAGAAGTCGATGAGTGGCTTACGCGTCTTCAAAAGGTTTCACGTTTCACGATTCACGATTCAGGATTATTTGCCGAGATCAAAATGGATGGTTTGGCCGTTTCGCTCGTCTATCAAGATGGTCGATTCGTACAGGGATCAACGCGCGGCGATGGAAAAGTGGGAGAGGAGGTGACGGCAAATCTTAAAACGATTGAAGCTATTCCTCTTGTGTTGCGTGTTCCTTTGGAAAAAGAAATCGAACATTTTTTACACAAACATCAAGGTCAAATCAACGGGAAGCGCGTGCGAGAGGTGTTGACGACGCATCGCGGCCGCATCGAAATTCGAGGAGAGGCGTACATGACAAAAAAACAGTTGGAACGGTTGAATGTGCTCTTAAAAAAACGAGGAGAATCGACTTTGGCTAATCCGCGTAATGCGGCAGCCGGATCGATCAGGCAACTTGATCCGGCCATTGTTGCTGAACGGCGTTTGTCATTTTTTGGCTATGCGATGGTTGGAGAGTATGGCACGACTACGCACGAGCAGGCGCATGAACTCATCGCGCTTTTGGGAGTTCCGCAAAATCCGCTCAACCATTTTTGTAAAGATATTGATGAGGCGGAAACATTTTATGGGGAGATGCTGCGTAAGAGAGATCGTTTAGCCTATTGGTGCGATGGAATTGTCCTGAACATCAATAACGATCAGCTGTTTGTTTCGCTCGGTCAGGTGGGAAAAACATTGCGCGCCATGGTAGCGTGGAAATTTCCGGCGGAACAGGGGACAACGATCGTGCGCGAGATCATTATTTCGGTTGGTCGAACCGGAGCATTGACACCGGTCGCCGTGATGGATCCAGTCCCATTGATGGGGACGACCGTCACGCGCGCTTCATTGCACAACGAGGATGAGATCGGGCGCTTGGGATTAAAGATCGGCGACACGGTGATCGTCGAAAAAGCGGGAGACGTGATTCCAAAAATCATTCAGGTGTTGCCAAAGCTGCGAACCGGAACAGAAAAAACTTTTCACCTGCCAAAAAAGTGTCCGATGTGCGGCTCACCCGTCAAACGCAAGGAAGGGGAGGTGGCAACGACCTGTTCCAATCGTCATTGCTTTGCGCAAGAACTCGCTCGACTTCTGCATGTGGTTAGTCGTCTGGCGTTTGATATTCGCGGATTGGGAGACAGGATCGCGGAACAATTATTGCAAGAGGGATTGGTGCGTGAACCGGCGGATTTATTTAAGTTGAAAGCCGGAGATTTGTTGGCGCTGGAAGGTTTTGCCGAACTTTCCTCACAAAAACTCGTCGATCAAATTCAGGCGCATCGCACCGTCAGTCTTGAACGTTTTATTTATGCGTTAGGGATGAGACATGTCGGAGAAGAAACGGCGAGAGATTTGGCGCGCGTTTTTGGATCCATAGCGGAGTTTCGCAAAGCAACAAAGGAAAGATTGGTGACAGTTGATGGAATAGGAAAAGTCGTCACGGATTCGATCATCGACTTTTTTCAGGATGTGCATGAACGCGCTCGCCTTGATCATCTCTTGAAAGAAGTTCGTGTGACATCGATCATCAAACGAAAAGCGGCAGAACCGTTACAAGGCACGACATGGGTTCTCACCGGAACGTTGTCATCGTTGTCTCGTGAAGAGGCAAAACAACGGATACGCGCCTTGGGAGGGGATATTAACGAAACCGTGTCTAAAAAAACTTCTTTTGTTGTCGCCGGAGAGGCGCCGGGATCAAAATTGGATAAAGCAAAGGAGCTCGGTGTGGCTATTTTGGATGAGCAGGATTTGTTAAGGAAGATAAAAAATCTTTAGGAAGATCAGTCACCCATGGACTCTTGACGAGATTCTATTCGCGCGAAGATGTTGGTGCGCTATCCTGTGGATAGGTGAGGAGGATCGGAGGGTGGGAAATTTTTCGCACCTTCTCTCCTCTTCGTCCGAGACAAGATCTTGGAAGGAAGAGGGAAAAATGATTGTGAGAAAAAAGTTTTTCCGGTTTCTGTCTGTTGCAGTTACCGTATTTTTAAGCGTAGGACAACCTGCGAGTTTTAGCGTTTCTTTTTTCGAGTTTTTTCGTGTTCCGGAGGCTCAAGCGGCCATAGCAACCACTTTGGGTTATCAGGGGCGACTAAAGACCGCTGCCGGTGTGGCTCAAACTGGAAATTTTAATTTTATTTTTCGACTTTATACTTCTTTGACCGGCGGAACGGCCGTGTACACGGAAACGCAAAACACGATCGCCGTTGATCAAAGTTTTTTCGCGGTGCAATTGGGATCGGTCACGGCGTTTCCCGGTACGTTTGATTTTAATCAACCGCTTTTTTTAAGCACAGAAGTGAATGGAGATGGAGAAATGTCGCCGCGCGTTCCCATAAACAGCACGGCTTATGCTTATACGTCTGCCGGCATCACCGCCCTCGGCTCGGCTCCAACTTCCGCGACCGGAGGAAGGATGTACTACAATACCGCCAACAACATCGTCTACTTTTTTGACGCCGCATCGAGTACGTGGAAAGCCTTTCGATCAACCACGGGCACGCTGCAGCAAATTACCGATGAAGGCAACGTGACAACAAATGCCATTCAATTTCAAGGAGGGACTTCCACTGGAGCGTTTACCGCATCAAGCAATTTGACGGTCAGCGGTTCTTCCTCGTTACAGGGTTTAACATGGGTCAATGCCACAGGAACAAACACGACCACAACATGGCTAGGTTTTTCGACCGCTTCAGGAACCAACGAGACCATCTACAATCTCACGGCCACAAACGCCACATCTTCTTGGCTCGGTTTTACGACAGCATCAGGCACCACGGGAAATATCATCAACCTCACTTCTTCAAACGTGACGGTCACCGGTGGGACGATCAACGGAACGACGATCGGCGCAACCAATGCTTCAACCGGCATCTTCACCAGTGTCACAACCACAAACGCCACAACCACAGCCTTAGCTTTCACCAGTTCCTCATGCACTACTCTTAGAGCCATCAATCTCACTTCATCGAATGTCACCATCACAGGAGGAGCTATTGATGGAACAACCATTGGCGCAACGAATGCGTCCACTGGAGCTTTCACCACATTGTCAGCGACAAGTCTCGCGACTTTAAGCGGAGGCATTCTCGTCAATTCTGCCACGTCCACCATCACCAATCTCACAACCATCAACGTCACTTCTTCCAATGTCACAACCACATGGTTAGGCTATACGACTGCGAGCGGCACCACAGAGACCGTCTATAACGTCACCTCAACAGGATGGTTGGGATGTGTAGGCGCAACAGGTACGAGTCTTCGAGTAAATACTCTGACGGTTGGAACGTGTACAGGGTGTGGTGGAGGTAGCGGCTCGTCATCTACTCTTTTGGGTGACACCAATACTTGGT
>JAUSEV010000040.1 GCA_030649995.1 Candidatus Uhrbacteria bacterium | reverse complement strand
CACAGAATCAGATTTGGAAAACGCAGTACTCGAATGGCTCGAGGAGCTGGGCTATTCTATTGCGTTTGGACCGGATATCGCACCTGATGGTGAATCGCCAGAGCGTGAGTCATACAAGGATATTGTCTTGGTTGGCCGTTTGCGTACTGCTGTAGCTCGGATCAATCCTTCTATTCCACAGGAGGCGCAGGAAGACGCGATCAAGAAAATCATCAGCGTGGCGTATTCAAGCCCTAACCTTTTGATTACTAACCATACCTTTCACCAGATGCTCGCTCTTGGTGTTGATGTTGAATATCGTCGTCCAGACGGCACGATTACCGGTGACAAAGTGTATCTCGTTGATGCAAAGAATCTCGATAAGAACGATTGGCTGGCAGTGAACCAGTATACGGTGATTGAAAATAATCATAACCGCCGACCGGATGTCATTGTATTTGTGAATGGCTTACCTCTTGCCGTCTTTGAGCTAAAAAATCCAGCGGATGTGAACGCTACTATCTCCGGCGCGTTTAATCAGATACAAACTTATAAAGCGGAAATCCCTTCACTCTTTGCCTACAACGAACTCTGCGTCATTTCAGATCACATCAAGAGCGCACTCGTTGGTACACTCTCGGCCGACATGGAACGGTTTGTTGGTTGGAAGAGTGTTGATGGTGAGAAACTTACCAAGACAAACGATCTTGATATTTTGATTAAGGGTGTATTCACTAAAAACCAGCTTTTGGATATCGTCAGAAACTTTGTTGTTTTTGAAAATGAAAAAGACTCCCGAAATAACGTCACTAAGATTATTAAGAAGGTTGCCGCATACCATCAGTATTTTGCCGTAAATAAAGCAGTGAAGCATACCGTTGAGGCCGCTTCGCCTACCGGTGATAAGCGAGCTGGTGTCATCTGGCACACGCAGGGTTCCGGCAAATCACTCACGATGGTTTTCTTTGCTGGCAAGATTGTGCAAGAACTGGATAACCCGACACTTGTTCTCCTTACCGACCGAAACGATCTCGACGGTCAGCTATTCGGTACATTTTCTAAATGCAATGAGCTCGTCCGTCAGACTCCCAAGCAAGCGCAGGATCGTGACGATCTCAAAAAGCTTCTATCAGTCGCATCTGGCGGTGTGGTGTTTACGACTATTCAAAAGTTTATGCCAGAGGAAAAGGGCGATAAGCACCCGCTTCTTTCCGACCGTCGCAATATTGTCGTTATCGCCGACGAAGCGCACCGTAGTCAGTATGACTTTTTGGATGGCTTCGCTCGCCACATGCATGATGCTTTACCGAATGCCTCGTTTATCGGCTTTACTGGTACCCCGATTGAGCTTTCCGATAAAAATACACGAGCAGTGTTCGGTGAATACATCGATGTCTACGATATTACTCGAGCGGTTGAAGATAAAGCCACCGTGCCGATTTATTACGAGGCACGTCTGGCCAAGATCGAGCTTTTGAAAGAAGCGACCCCCAAGATTGATGCTGAATTTGAGGAACTAACCGAGGGTGAAGAAGTAGAAAAGAAGGAAAAGCTCAAGAGCAAATGGGCCCGGCTTGAAGCCATGGTTGGATCGGAGAAACGCACCGCCCTTATCGCTAAGGATTTAGTGGAGCACTTCGAGGCGCGTCTCGGTGCAATGGATGGCAAGGGTATGTTCGTGGCTATGAGCCGTAGGATTGCCGTTGAGCTCTACGACGAAGTGATTAAATTGCGTCCGCAGTGGCATAGCGATGATATCAATAAGGGATTTATAAAAGTGGTCATGACCGGCGCGGCCAGTGATCCGTCACATTATCAAAAACATTTGCATACCAAAGATGAACGAGACCTCTTGGCTGATCGTATGAAAGACCCGAAGGATGAATTGAAGCTCGTTATCGTTCGTGATATGTGGCTCACCGGGTTTGACGCTCCGTCCATGCACTCCATGTATATCGATAAACCAATGAGGGGTCACGGCCTGATGCAGGCAATCGCTCGTGTGAACCGAGTCTATAAAGATAAGCCGGGCGGTTTGATAGTGGACTATCTCGGTATCGCACCGTCGCTCAAAGAAGCTCTTTCGTATTACACACAGGAAGGCAAAGAGGAGCCGACAGTGAAGCAAGAGGAAGCGGTCAGTGTCATGCTTGAGAAGTACGAGACGATCAAATCGATGTACCACGGCTTGGATTATTCTTTGTATTTTTCTGGTAAGGCAAAAGACAAAGCCGAAGTTGCAGGTTTGGCC
>JAUSEV010000030.1 GCA_030649995.1 Candidatus Uhrbacteria bacterium | reverse complement strand
TTACTCATCGACTTGTGACAGGTCGGGCAATGTTTTTTTGTGACGATTAGGGATCATATTCCCTAATTATTTCAGAACGGAGCTACATCTACAAGAAAAACAACTAAATCACCAACACGAAATGTCTATTAGCTCTTCTTTGATCAGACGTTCTCTGTTTGCATCAAAAGCATAATTCTTTTGGACGGAAGAGGGACGAACGACGCTATAAAATACCTTCGGAGGTATTCCTTGTTTTTTGAGGATCCCTTCACTTATGAGCTTGGAGAGATGCCTAAATACAGCCGGGGGGGTCAGCCCGGTGTATTCAATGATTAACTTGGCCGTTGTCTGATTTTGTTGAGAAACAAAATCAATAATGTTGTCTTTTGTTCTGGTTTTCATACAGTATAGTACATAGTATACTCTATACTATGTACTACGTCAATAGCCCTCAAAAAACCAGACCTGACACCATTTATTAAATTTTCTCCAACACCACGATGTTTCTTTTTACATGTTGATCGGGTCGAGCGTACGTTAACGTGACGGCCTTTTCGTGCCATCCGGCTAAAGGATCGATAACGGTGTATCCGAATTTTTGCGCCTGTTCTTTTGCATCCACGGCAAGCGTATCACGACCGGACACAAAGATCGGCCAGACGCAAACAATACGACCGCCTTTGGTCTGTAAATGAGAAAAAACTTCAAAAGCTTTTCCCCACAATTCCTCAATCTCTCGTTTTTGTTTTTTTAAAAATTCGATGGATTCATGTCCGATCAAGGGTTTGCCGAGATAGCCTTCGGTGACAATAGTCACGTTGTCATTCCTGCGAAGGCAGGAATCCATCCCGCCGCTCATGGATCCCCGCCTTCGCGAGGATGACAGATCAACAACATGGGAATCCAAATTCTCCGCTCGCGAGACGAATGTTTTGATCGTGGTGCGGCATTCTTGCGTCAACAATTTTTTACTGACCAGCCAATCCAAATTTTTATTGCACCCCTCCACCTGCCGCGCATCCATATCCGATCCGACGAGCGATTGATACCCCATCAGCGCCGCTTCCATCAGCACCGTCCCTCCTCCGCAGAACGGATCAAGGATACTTAATTCCTGATTCTTTATTCTTGATTCTACCCCGAGATTCACCATCATCCTCGCCAATTTTGGTGGCAACATGCCGGTTTTGAGATCGCGAAATGGGCGGCCATAATCACGCAAACTCCAAGCATCCGCACTTTGCACATTCGTCGTGAGGCCGATGATTGCTTGTTGATCGGTGAGTGCCACGCAAAAATCATAACCTTCATCAATCAAATGCGCTTTGGCGACAGCGGCGGGAGTCAAGTCTCCCTTTTCTCCGGTGACCCAACGCACCGACTGTCCGCGCTCTTGCAAAACGCGTTTTAATCCAATGGCTAAATTTTTCGTTTTTTGACGCGCCGCGCTCGAACCACCGTAAATCGTCAATCCAAACTCAATTTTATTTTTGCCGCGCGGCCTTGCCTCAATTTCATCGGCCAACCGTTCAGCGGTCAATTCTTTCAACGGAATTTTCGCAATCACTTCCCCAAGTTTGATCGTGCCTCCCAATCGATCATTCAATGCTCCTCCATCCCACTGATCAACATCAAACATCGCCATCTCTCCAGCGATCTCCGGCTTTTGCCCACCAATCACTGCCTTGGCTTCGGCGAGTGACAAAAGTGGATGCGTCCCAAAAATCAAAAAATGATTCATACCACAGAGCTTAGTCTATGTGTTTAATTTTGTGTATTTCCTTCACGATCTTCCAAAAATCCTTCAATCTGACGCGCGTCTCTCGTCCGTGATACCAAATAACGGGAATTTCTTTTATTTTTAAACCCGCTTTTCTCGCGCGGACGATCAACTCAACATCAAATGCCCAACCCGTGCTCATCAGGCACTCAAAAAGCGGCTTGACCGTCTTCTTACGAAACACCTTAAATCCACACTGCGTGTCATGATACGGAAGCCCGAGATAATGACGTATCCAAAAATTAAAACAACGCCCCAAAAACGTGCGATACCACGGTTGCGGTTCAACAACACGCGCCCCTCTCACCCGTCGCGAACCGATCAGGATGTCATGCGTTGCCAAATACGGAAGGCATTTTTTGAATTCCGAAGGGTGCGTGGACAAATCACAGTCGAGAAATAACAAAAATTCCCCTTTAGCCTGTGTAACACCCGTACGCACGGCCGCTCCCTTCCCTTGGTTATGCGCGTGCCGAATCAAACGCAGTGCCGAAACGGTCTTTGCCAGACGCTTGACGATCAACGAGGTATGATCCGTTGACCCATCATCCACGACCAACACTTCATACGACTCACCCAATGAATCAAAAAAAGACACGGTCTCGCCAATCGCAGTCTCGATCGTCCCTTCCTCGTTATACGCCGGAAGAATAATGGAGTAGTATGACATGGAAAATATGAAAAAAACTCTCGTACTCGTTCTCACGTGGATTGTACTGATCAATTTCTTCGGGCTGATTGCGTGGAATCGCTGGAACGTGAACAAGGATACCGCATATAACTGGATTGATCCAAAACATCTGCACGCTCCGACATGGAACGTCACAAAACTTCCGGCGCGCTGGGACTCGGAATGGTACAACGGCCTCGCAAAAAACGGGTATCAATTCCGGGACGTGAATTCGTTTTCCAACATCGTATTTTTTCCCGTTTATCCGCTCCTGATGCACGCGCTCGGAACCGTCACGAACGACGATGAGAAACTCGCGGGCTGGCTGATCAGTCTGGCTTCACTCATCGGCGCCGCGCTCATTTTTTACAAACTCGTCAAAGAATTTCATCCAAAACTCGATGCGCTGGAGCCTCTGTGGTTTTTGTTGATCTTCCCAACCGCCATTTTCTTTAACGCCGTTTATACCGAATCCATATTCTTGTTTTTATCGCTCTCGACGATCTATCTTGCTCGCAAAAAGATGTTTGGCTTTGCCGCGCTCGTTGGGGCCGTGGCCGCCTTAACCAGAGTTACCGGCGTTCTCCTCTTCCTCCCGCTCGTGTGGGAATATCTGGCGACTCACAAAGGGAAAAATGCCCTTCATCCTCGGGGTCTCACTCTTCTCCTCATCCCGCTCGCCGCTTTTTCGTTCTTTCTTTATCATAAAATCGCCTTCGGCAGCTTCTGGTTATTCTTCCGTATCGAGACGGTGTGGGGACGTTCGCTTCTCACTCTCAATCGTGAACATTTTTTCCGAGGGACGCATGCGGCGGAAGCAAATCTGTTGCTTGACGCTGGTTTTGTTCTTCTCGCGATCGCTTTGATCATCATCGCGTGGAAAAAAATCCGACCTTCTTACGCCATCTATGCCACCGCCTCTCTTTTGGTCCCCTTGAGCACCGGCAGCTTGATGAGTATTGGACGGTATATCCTCGTGCTCTTCCCTTTGCACATGGCTCTCGCAACGCTCCCGCCAGCATGGAAACGCGGATGGACTCTTCTGTCTATTCTCCTTCTCGGTTTATATGCAACCTTGTTCGCTCACAGCTATTGGGCCGGGTGAGTTCCTCAAATAAAAAACCGTCAAAACTTTTTTGAGTTGTGACGGTGAGAGACTGGAAAGATCAGGCATTCATGGCGGTGTCGGAGGCAGTCTGTTCGGCCATGGCATCCTCGAAGCAGATTCGACCGATATCGCGCAGCTGGTTTGCCCGCTCCTGACTCCCGTCCGAGTACACGCGCGCCACAGGCTCGGTGCCACTCATGCGAATGAGCACCCATGACAGGTCCTCAAGATCCAGACGCAATCCGTCCATGTCATTGACTTGGGTGATGACGTACTTGTGGCAGCGTTCGCGCAGGAGCTCGCACGCCCGACGGAACACCGCCTCCTTCTGCGCAGGATTCACCGTGAGCTTGGCCGATGCCTGAAAACGCGGAGGAAACAACTCGTTGAACCAGCTTATCGGTCGGCGTTTCTCGACCATGATCTGAAGCAGGAGCGCGGAGATAAACACCGCGTCAAACCACGGAATGAACCGGCATACCGCGTACTTTCCCGAATTTGGTTCGCAAGCGAACGCGGGAAGATGCCGGATAACAGCCTCGCCCAAACGAGGCTGGCCAATGGGGCAGTACACGAGCTTGGCGGCTTTCATGCGGCACACATGCGCGAGCAACCCGCTGGTGTTGATGGTGGCAACGCAGGTAGCGTCGTTCGTGAGACACTGATTGGCTAAGATCGCGGCAACAACATCCATGGACATGGCGTGCCTCTGCTCATCAATCACGAGCACGCGGTCGCCATCACCATCGTACGCGAATCCAACGTGGCAACCGATGGATCCTGTACGCTCGATCGCCTCCTCGCAGGACTCGGGGCGACATTCGCTGTCACGACGCGGCTTGGGATCCGGCTGCATGTTGAGACCCGCGACTTCACAGCCCAACTCTCGGAACAAGGCTCGCGCCGTCTCACCCGTTGTGCCATTCCCGCAGTCAAGCAGCACGCGAAAGTGGCGGGAACGGATGAGTTCAACGTCTAACCGAGCAAGCAGATACGCGAGATAACGATCTGCCGAAGCCTTCTTGCTCACGTGGATCACCGGATGCAGTTCGCTTGGCCTGACCGCGATCTTCCACCGAGGAAAATCCGCGAGCGCGGCTTCGAGCGGATCCGTAACCGAGGGCGGGGCGTAACGAGCATCTGCAAGCAGAGGGATGATGCCGATGCGCTCCGGCGGCATGTGCGAACCGGTCACGAGAATGGCCCCGTCAAGATGCATCTGCGTGAGCGAGACCGAAAGAACGCCTGTTGAAACCTGACCGAAATCGTACACTCTGATTCCGGCCGACGTGAGTCCGGCCATGGCTGCTTCGGCAAGCATCCGCGCGCCGTGGCGCTGATCGTGACCGACCGCCACGCAGGGACTCGCAATCTTCCTCTCGTGACGGACCCATCCGCCGTACAGATTTGCGATCCGCAACGCCAGTTCCGGAGTGATCTCTACGTTTGTCACCCCTCGCACTCCCGATGTCTGAAAAAGCTTTCCCACGGTTCACCTCCTTCTGGATTGAGGTTTTATGGAAAGGTCCGAAGTCTCTTAATGACTGTTGACATCACGCTAAAGGAAATGAATGATTTTGTCAACGACCGTCACTCACTTCACCACATCTTTTCTAAAATCTTCTTCCGCCAAATTAAATTCTAACAGAATGATATCCGTGAGCGCGGTAAATGCATGGTAGATGGATGGGGGGATGAAAATTTTATGGTTTTCCTCGATTTCGTGTTTCTCTTCTTCGTTTGTCTTGATGTCACGAACAAAAAGCTTCACCTTACCCGCAGCAAGATAAAAAGTTTCCGGCGATTTTGATTGCGTTTCTCCTTTGTGATAGTGCTCCCCGCTCACGGTTCCGGCTTTTCGATGCAGCACAGTCAGATGATTTCTGTTTCCAAAAGGAAACCCATACGCGTTTCCTCGCGGGCTCTCAAATGGTTCTATTTTTTCTATCTTGATGAGCATCAGAATAGGGTAGCACATAAAAACTCGACGTTCGAACGTCGAGTTTTTATGTGGTGGTGTTTGTTTGAAAAAGTTAGAACCCATTTCGAGCAGAACCCCTGATTTCGCACGCGCGGAGCGCGTGGTGGCTTGAAACTGCCTTGTACGCCCCGATTGCGTGGTGATGCGAACCAATGCGCCTCGGACACGCTCGCGGACTCGCGTGTGCAAAAACCAAAAAATTTCCTTGCATTTTTCTCGCGTCTCCTCCCCCCACCCCTCCACCGCGAAGCGGAAAAAGAAA